>DASYZR010000181.1 GCA_035945995.1 bacterium | reverse complement strand
GGCGGGGCGCAGGCCAGCGCGGTGCCGACGAACCCGTCGTACGGGCACGTGACGTGTGCCTACGATGGATTCAGCGACGCGTGGGTCGGCGGATACGATGTGGCCGGAGCCGGCACCCAGTACGACCACCGGCGTGGCGCGACGGCGTCGCCCTAGCCCTGTGGGCAGCAGAAGGGGGGTCGCGAGTCGGCCCTAATCCCATCCGAGACGACCAGGGGTGTTGGGGCCGTGCGACACATGATGTGGGTGAAACGCGTTCGTGACGAGCGGGGCTTCACGCTCATCGAGTTGATGATCGTGATCCTCGTCATCCTGGTGCTGGCGGCGATTCTGATCCCGCAGTTCGGTCTGGCGCGTGAGCGGGCGCGGAAGTCGACGTGCGTCAGCAACCAGCGGAACCTCGAGACCGCGGTGGCGATGTGGCAGGCTGACAATCCGGGCGTGGCCCTGACCGGCGGCAAGTTGAAGAACTCGGTTCCGAGCGCCGCGACACTGAGCAGCACGCAGTATGCCGTGCAGGGCATGTACGCCGAGCCGGACGACACCGGGGTCACGGACGGTTCCGACTACTATCTCTCCAACGGGTCCGCGAGCGGCGCGGCGGCCAGCGCCGCGTCAACGAATCCCTCGTACGGCCACGTGGCCTGCGCCGCGGACCAAGTTGCCGATCCCTGGGTTGGCGGCTACGACGGCACGCTCGGGACGGTCGGCGGCATCAATCACACCCGCGGCACCACCGCGTCTCCGTAGTTCTGAAGGGGGCACCATGAGCGGGGTCCGGGCTCAGACCCTGGCCGGAAACCCCGGCGCGGCATACCGCGGCGGCCTCTCCGCGGATCGCCGGCGCGCGGAGTCGGCGGTTCTCGTGCTGGCCGTCGGCGGCGCGGCGGCGGCGCTGCCGTTCGTCGTCGTGCCGGCGTGGTACGACGCCTACTATTGGCCCAAGGTCTGTGTCCTCTACGCCGCGGTGGGCCTTGGCGCCCTCCAGGCGCTTCGACTCGAAGGCGCCGGGTGGCTCCGGTCTTTTCGAGATCCGCTGGGGGCGCCGCTGATCGTCTGGCTGGGGGCGCTCGCGGCGGCGACGGCACTGTCCGTCAACCCGCTGCTGAGCGTCGTCGGTGAGGACTACCGGTACGAGGGACTGCTCACGTGGCTCGCCTACGCGACATTGGCCGCGCTGGCGGCGAGGACCCTTCGGTCGCCCCGACGCCTCAGAGTGATCCTGGTTGCGATCCTGGCCGCCGCCGGGGTGATGAGCGTGCTGGCCCTGCTGCAGCATGGGGGCCTGTCCCCGGTGCCCGAGGATGTCGTGCGCCGGGGTTGGGTACGGGCGTGGGGCACGACGGGGAACCCCATTGCCCTCGGCGCGTACACGGTGCTGCTGTTTCCACTCGCGCTCGCGCTCTACGCCGCCGAAAACCGGCCCGGCCGGCGGCTCGCCTACGGCGCGCTGGCCCTGCTGTTGTACGCGGCGATGATCGCCGCCGAGGCCCGCGCCGCATGGGGGGCGTTTGCCCTCGGGACCTCGGCGTGGGGCCTTGCCGTAGGCTCGGCCGCGGTGCGCCGCGCGGCGCGGCATCTCGCGGTGCTGGCGATCCTGTGTGCGGCTGTTGCGCCCGCGGTGCTCTTGACCGGGCCGCTCGCGACCGGGCACGCCCTCGAGCAAGTACCCAGCGCGGGGGACGCGGTGCAGCGCATCTTTCTCTGGCGGACGGCGGCTCCGCTCGTGCTCGAACGGCCGTGGCTCGGCTGGGGACCCGAGACGCTCGCGCAAGTCTATCCGGCGTACGGGACGCCGGCGTTTGTCCGTGTGTTCCCGGCGGCCGCGACGCAGAGCGTGATCGTGGATCGTCCGCACAACGATCTCCTTCAACACGCGGTCGCTGCGGGGTTCGTCGGGCTCGGGGCGTACGTCTGGCTCTGGTACACGGTGCTTCGCATGACGTGGCGGGCCGCCCGCGTCCGCGGGGCAGGCGATCACGGGCTGCGGCGCGGAGACGATCGGCGGTCGCTCTTGGCGGATCCACCGGTCATTGCCGCCGGCCTCTTTGGCGGCTTCGTCGCGTACCTCGCGCAACTGCAGCTCTCCTTTAGCTACGTCAGCGTGGCGCCGGTCTTCTGGGTCCTCGTGGGCGCCGCCGCGGCCCTTCGCCCCCGCGTCGCCTGGCGCGGCCCCGCGCTCGAGCGCCTCCCGCGCCGCGGCGGTCCGCGCGTCTAAAATCACCCGCCGCACGGCATAACAGACGATACGACCGTGCGTACGCCTATGCGACTCCTAACGGCAATGGGGCCAATCCGTCCCGCTCTCGCGGGCGAAGGCGGGTTCACCCTGATCGAGGTCATGTTCGCCATCGTGCTCATGACGATGGGGATGCTGACGGTGGCGGACGTGTACCCGCGGACGATGGCGCTCGCGCTGTACGGCAAGGATCAGACGCGCGGCACGAATCTCGCGCAGCAGCAGGTCGAGCTCTACCGCAACACCCCCTTGACGTCCTTTCCCAACCTCGTCGGTGACTACGGGAGCGGGGCGGTGCCGAGCCAGTACTTCGACCAGGATGGCAACGGCACGACGCCGAGCGCGGCGTACTTCACGCGCGACGTCCAGATCCAATACTGGCCGTGGAACAGCTCCACGAGCGGGTTTTCGGCGACGAACCCCTACACGCCCCCGACCGGATCGTACGTCTATCATGTGTCGGTGACGACGCACTGGCCCGTGCGCGGTCAGACGATCTACACGTCGGGGAACGTCGGCTCACCGAACGGCTGCGTGGCCGGCGGCGCCGCGGTGCAGGTCGGACTCGGGTGCGTCACCGTGAGCACCTTCGTGACACCGTAGAGGCGCGATGGACACAGACCGCCGCCGGCCTTGCCGCATCCCCCCGAGCGAAGGGGGCATGACGCTGATCGAGCTGATGGTCGTCCTGCTCATTCTGTCGGTGGCGTCGGGCGCGATGTTCTCCCTGTTGTTCAGCGTCCTCAAGGTGTACTGGAAGGGCGACCTGGCGACGCAGGTCCAGCAGGGGGCGCGCGTGTCCGTCGATCGGATGGTGCGCGATCTCCGGCAGTCGAGCACGATGATCAACGGGCAGACGGAGACCGTCGGCGCGACGTCGGTCACGTTCAACACGTCCTGCACGACGCCGCAGATCAGCGCGGCGCTGCCGCATCTCGCGACCATCACCCTCACCGACGGTTCCAGCATCTATGCTACGGACCCGAATTCGTCCGGCGTGATTCCGTACAGCGGCTGGTACGTCTCCTACTACCTCGCGGCGGCGTCGAACAGCGCGACGCCGAACACGGCCGGCCCGTACCTCATCCGCGCGTCGTACGATCTCGTCGGCAACACGATCACGCTGGCGACCGTGGCCGGCAACGTCACCAACCTGGCCTTCGCTGCCGCCGGAGGCGGGTGTCCGACGACCTCGACGGCGGAGTTCACGGTCACGCTCACGGCGTCTCAGCAGGCGACCGGCCAAGCCGTGAGCTCGCAAACGATAGTCACCGACGACGTGATGCTCCGAAACAGCAACCCATGATGCGGGCGACGACCTCCGGCGACGCTCAACGGCGCTCGGCGGCCGGCTCCGGCCGAACCGCCGCTATGCGCCGGGCGCTTGCCTCGGAACGGGGCACCGCGCTCATCATCGCCGTGATCATGATCACGATCATGGGCCTCTTCCTGTTCGGATTCCAGATGCTGAACCTGGGCGAGCTCAATTTCGGCGGGTACAGCCGCAACAGCACGCTGGCGTTCGATCTCGCCGAGGCCGGGGTCCGGGAAGGGGTCAAACGGCTTGCCTTGTTTGGCGCAACGCCGGGAACGACGTGCTTCGTGAACAGCATGGCGACCGCGGTGTGCGGGAGCAGCACCTCGACCCCGAACCCCAACACCGTCGTGTACCAATCGCCGCTCGCCAGCAACAGCGCGATCTTTCCGATTCTGTCGCTCGGCACGATCAACTCGGCGTCGCGCGCGACGCGCGTCCTCGTGCTGGCGAGGGTCAAGAGCGGATTCGGCGACGTCATCATCGGTCCCCAGGTGACGTTTCAGGGCAATGCGTCCCCCATCGTCGGGGATACGTACGCGGACACGTCGATCCAGTTCCAGTCGTACGCCAAGTCTCCGGCGCCAGGATCCGGGGCGACGGCGACCACCCTGACCGGCCCGCAGGTCCTGGCGGGGACGACGATCTGTGACTTCACCGGGACTCCCGGTAACTGCCCGACCACCCCCTACAAGTACGAGTGCGCCAACAACTCGACCGCGGAAGTTGCTCCGACGGGCTGTACCACCCAGGGCGGCCGCGCCGTCGACAGCGGCAACAACACGCTGCCGGTCAATTGGCACCCGATGACGCCGCTCGCCATGTCGGGGGCCGACTTCAGGGCCATCATCAATCAGTGCTACCCTAACTTGTGCGCCGGTACGTTCAACATGACGATCGTTCCGGCACAAACGGATGGGGCGGTCATCACCAACTATTCGCCGGTGTCGTACACGCCGTCGTACTGGAGTGCCTCCGGCAGCGGCAAGGTCCTGCTGGTGGTCGCGCAACAGGCGTTCTGCGTGACCGGGAGCACGGTCGCGCTGCCGTCCGGGTCGCCGTTGTCGTGCGGCGCCGGCCGCTTCTACGGCCAGACCGGTGCGACGATGCGGTACCTCGATTGGGATCTCGTGCAGGACGATCTGACGCGGGGAGCGGCGCGGACGTTCTTCCAGGCGTCGTCGTGCACCGCGCCGTGCGCCAACGCGGGCAACGAGAACGGCGTCCGGTACATCCCGTTGATCCCCGTCATCCAGCCGCTCTCGCTCGCCTGCAACACGAACATTTCCCCGGGCATCAACGCCTTTTACAATACGTCGGGCGACGGGAAGACGTGCGCCAATCCGCCGACTGTGGCGGGGAGCACCACCTTTAGCGGGACAAAGTCCAATCCCGAGTTCCTCGTGATCGACAACGGCGCGCCCGGCGGCACGCCGACGCAGCTCTTCGGCTCCATCACCAGCGGCAACACGAGTTGCAGCACCCAGTTCGACAACTACAACTGGGGCGTCATCATGGCCACCGGCGACGTCGATCTGCAGGCGGGCTTCAAGTTCACCGGATACATCTACACGCCGGGGAACGTGTTCAGCCACGGCAACGTCGCGATCCAGGGCGGCATTTTCTCGGCGAACAACGCCTCCAGCAGCGCCCAGGTCAACCAACTCGACGATTTGGGCACTGTAAACTTCTGCGGAGGCAACAACACTGACGTAGTGCTGAATTCGCAGTTCTACACGTTTTCGGACGTCACGTGGCAGGACCGGCCGGCGGCAGCGCCGTGAGGCTTGGCGAGAGGACGTGAGACGATGGCACGGCACAGTGGGGCGCTCGGAGTGGATATCGGCAGCGCCGCGATCAAGATCGTCGAGATCTCGGGCGACGCCAATGGGACGGCCGGGAGGAGCGGGATGGCGGTGCGCGCGGCCGCATCGACCCCCACGCCGGCCGGCACGATGGAAGAGGGACGCATCACCGATCCGCAGGCGATCGGCCGGGCGCTGCGCGAGCTCGTCCAGCGCGCCGGGATCCGCACGCGCCGGGCGGTGGCCGCGGTGAACGGCCAGGTCGCCCTGATGCGGGAGGTCCGCATGCCGCCGCTGCCGCCCGAGGAGATCCGGCAGGCCGCGCGCTTCGAGGTGGAGCGGTATCTGCCTTACCCGATCGCCGAGGTCACGTTCGACTCCGTCGTGCTGGGTGAGAGCCGCGACAACGGCAACAGCCGGACGGACGTCCTCGTGGTGGCGGCCCGCACCGACGTGCTGCACCAGCACGCGGCCGCCCTCCAGGCCGCCGGGCTCGAACCCGCGGTCTTGGAGGTCGAGCCGCTGGCGGTCGCGCGCGCGGTGACGAGCCATGCCCCCTCCGAGCACGTCACGGCGTGCATTCATCTGGGTTCGAGCGTGACGATGATTCTGGTCGCCGAGGGTGAGGCGCCGCGCGTCATTCGCACCGTGGCGTTCGGCGCGACGCAACTTCTGGAAACCATGGCATCGCAGCTGGATGCGGCCGGCGAAGCGCCGAGCGCGCTGCTGACGCGCCTCGCCGCGGCCGGGGAGGGAGGGCCGCCCGGTCTGCGCGAGGCGCTCGACGACAGCCTCGCCTCGCTGGTCACGGAAATCCGCCGGTCGCTCGAGTACTACGGCGGCCGGTACCGCGCCGTTGTCCCGGACCGCGTCGTCGTGACCGGCGGCGGCGCCGCACTGCCGGGAATCACCGCCTCGCTGACCACTGCGCTCGACATGCCGGTGACGCTGGGCGACCCATTCGCCGATCTCGGCGGACCGCCGGACGGCGGGGGGCCTGAGCCGGGCGCGGCATACGCCGTCGCCGCCGGGCTGGCGCGGAGAGGAGTGGACGAATGATCCGCATCAACCTGCTGCCGCAGCGCAGTCGCCGGCGGCTTATTCCGGAATCGGGCGTCGTGTTGGTTGCCCTGCTCGTGATCGGCGCGCTGGCCGGGTCGTATTCGTGGGCCCTCTGGCGGAACCGTCAGGTGGCGGCACAAACGGCGGCGATCAACCAGAAGCTGGTAGTGGCCCGCCGGCAGGCCGCCGAGGTGCTCGCGCTCGAGGCCACGATCGCGGATCTCAAGGCCCGGGAGAGTCTGCTCCAATCGCTCGAGGCTCGACAGGTGCCGTGGCCCGAGATGCTCACGGATCTCGCCGGCCGCACGCCGCGTGACGCCTGGCTTGCCACCGCCGCGGTGAACAGCAGCGGCGGGCTGTCGCTGGCGTTGCAGGGGTCGGCTCTCTCGTTCGATGCGGTGGCGCGGTTCATGACGGCGCTCGGCGGTTCGCCATTCTACAGCGACGTCAGTCTGCAGGCGGCCCAACGCACCGCCGTGGGTACGGCATCGGCCGTCCAGTTTGGATTGTCGCTCAGTATGCGCCCCCTGCCCTCCGCGACCACGCCGGCCGGTCCGGCGACGAAGCCGGCCACCAAGGAGCCGTCCCGATGATCAGTCGCCGCGAACGTCTCATGCTCATCGTCGCCATCGTCCTGCTGGGCGGGATCGTCTTCAAGTACCTCATCTACGATCCGCAGCAGGCCCAGTATGAGACCCTGGTCACGGCGCGCGACGCCGCCGCCGCAGAGCTGGCCCGGGACGAACGGGTCATCGCGCGCGCGGAACAGGACCGCGCGGAGTACGACCGCATCCGCACCTACATCGCGACCGTGGAGCAGAAGCTGCCGCTGCGCGAGGAGATCCCCGCGCTGCTGACGGCCATGGAGCAGTTCACGCAGCGGGTCGGCGTGACGTTTCAGAGCATCCGTCCCGGCTCCCTGACGCCCGTGACCGCGCCGTCGACCGGGAGTCCGGCGCCGCAGACCGGAAGCCGAGTTCAACGGCCGGCCCCGGGGCAACCTCCGACCCGGGCGACCGCCTATTCGTCGGTGCCGGTCGACATCACGGTGACCGGGACCTTTGCGCAGACCGTGGAGTATCTTCGGGGACTTCGGAGCTTTCCCCGACTCGTGATCGTGGACTCGATCTCGCTCACGCCGCAGATTTTCCCCAAGCTCGGCGTGTCGATCAAGGCGGAGATCTACACGCTCGGCATCCCGGCCGAACAGGCCCTGCAGGGAGGGCATTGACGTGGCGCGCCTCCGCCGTTTTGTCGAGAAGCATCTGATCGCGGTCGCGATCATCGCGCTGGCAGTCGTGGCCTTCACCGTGTGGAAGATCGTGGAGGGCATCGGCCCCACGGGGGCCCCGGCGGCGACCGTGCCGTCGGTGACCCGCCCCGCCGCCGCCCCGTCCCCAAGCGGGTCGCCCGCTTCGCCGAGCGCCCACGCGTCGAGCGGTGCGTCAGGCGGGCAACCGCAGGCTGGTCAGCCGGCCGCGGGCGGCGCCGCCCCGCGAGGCGCAGCAGCGCCGGAGCGGTCGAGCCCTCCGCCGCCGGGTGCGGGGCGGCCTGATCCGTTTTCTCCGCTGGTTTCTCCGTCGTCGGCCTCGCCCGGCGGGACCACGCCGGGTGGCGTCGCAGCGCTGCCTCCCGTGCCGCCGTTGTCGCCGCTGGCGGTGCCGGGTATGCGAGGATCCGGGGCGGCCGGTCCCGGCGGCCCCGCGGCGCCCGACTCCGCCGGGCCTCGGGCCCAGTGGCATCTTACCGGGATCGTGTACGGTCCGACGGCGCTGGCCATCCTCAGTGACGGCGGGGGCTCCTACATCGTCGGTCCCGGAGACCCTCTCGGATCCGGCGTGCGCGTTCTCGCCGTTGATGCGGTCGACAGCAGTGTGACGCTCGGCTGGAACAACCAATCATGGCAGCTTCACCTTGGAGGGGGGACGACTCAATGAGACCGGCTCGACCGATCCTCGGACCGACGGTCCGGCTTCGCCTGACCGCGTGGGCCGGGGCCCTGGCCCTTCTGTGCACCGCCCTGCCGGCCGGGGCGCTCGCGGGCACCGCCGCTGATCCGGCCACCATCCAGCGGATCCGGACGGTGGTGGAAGCCGGCGCAGTGGAGGTCGGCATCGAAGCGACCGGACCAATTCAATACCGCACCGGGGTGCTCAGCGACCCGGTACGGTATGTGATTGATCTCCCTGACACGAAGAACGGGGTCACCTGGGCTGCGCAACCGGTCGAGATCGGCGCGCTCCAGGCCGTCCGCGTCAGTCAGCTCACCGACGCACCCCCGGTGACGCGGATCGTCATCGACCTCGCGAAGCCGGTCCGCTGGTCTATCCGGCAGTCCTCGCCGGGCGTGATAGTCGCCCGGCTGGAGCTACCTCAGGCGCATGGACCCGCCGCGAGTCCCTGGAGTGATGCGGCCGCGACGCCGGCCCCCCTCGACGCCGGCTCGGCCGCGACAGGCCCTGAGCGGCCCACCGGCGCGGGGACGACCGGCGCGCGGGGGATCGTTGCGCAGGCGCCGAGCAATGCGCCCCCTGCCGGAGTACCCGGGATCATGGTCGCCCCGCAGCCGAGCGGCACCGGCGGCCGGACGTTGACCCTGGATCTGCGCGACGCGCAACTCGGCGATGTCATCGACGCGCTCGCGCGCCTGTGCGGCATCAACGTGGTCACGGATTCGTCCGTGAGCGGGCAGAAGGTGACCGTGCACCTTGTCAACGTCACCTGCGACGAGGCATTTCGCTACTTGCTGGATGCCAACAGACTCGGGTACCGGCGCGTCGGCGAGACACTGATCGTCCAGCCCATTGCGCAGCTCACGCCGCCGCCGCCCGGCCCGGTCGTGCGGGTCTATCGGCTGCAGTATCTCCAGCCGCCCCTGGGAGTGCCGGAGGCGCTTGTCGGCGGCTCCAGCTCCGGCAGCGCCCAGCTGACAGGCGGCGCCGGGCCGGTCAAGAAAGACATCGCCGCGCTCCTGCAGTTGTTTGCCGGGACCGGCGCCCAGATCGCGTACGACGACCGGAGCAACTCGCTCGTCGTCAACGGCACCCCCGCGCAGCAGGAGGCCGTCGTCACTCTGCTGCGTCAACTCGACGTGCCGATTCCCCAGGTCATGGTGCAGACGTTGGTGGTGGACATCAGCGCTACGTCGCTGCAGAGTCTCGGCGTGGAATGGTCGATTGCGAACGGCGTTGGCTTTACCGAAGCCGCGCCGGGCCCCGGGCAGTTTGGGATCGGCCCGGTTACCCGCGACGCGTTGATGGCCAAGCTGCACGCGTTCGTTCAGA
The DNA here is from genome assembly GCA_035945995.1 of bacterium. NCBI lineage: Bacteria > bacterium. The sequence goes on along the minus strand of DASYZR010000181.1, from coordinate 21,859 downwards.
CCGGCTACGCGAAAGTGCTGAGCGACCCGCGGCTCATGACGTACGACGGACAAGAGGCGCTGATCTTTGCCGGCGACCAGATCCCGATCGTGAACACCACCACGTCGGGCAACCCGCCCGTCACGAGCCAGACGGTGACGTTCCAGCCCATCGGCGTCACTCTGAAGTTCGTACCGAAGATCAACGCCGACCGGACCATCGACGTGCTGGTGCACCCGCTGGTGACCACGGCGACGTCGTTTACGGCCGCGACGGCGCAAAATCCCAACGGCCTGCCGATCATCGCGACCCGCGAGGCGGTGACCAGCCTGCGGGTGGCCGAGTCGGACTCGGTCGTCATCGGCGGGCTGATGCGGTATTCGGACGTCAAGAACCTCGCCAAGATTCCGCTCCTCGGCGATCTGCCGCTGATCGGAGAGCTGTTCCGGTTCCACACGAACAACCACTCGGAGTCGGAAGTCGTGATCATTCTCACGCCGCGCATCGTGGCCACCGGGCAGCCGGTCCAACCGCAGTGAGCCTCCGCGTCTCGGTGGCCGGTCTGCTCGTCGCGCTCGCCGCGGCCGCCCCGGGGGGGCCGGCCGCGGCGGCGAATTCTCATGATCTCCTGACGGCGGGCTGGCAGGCATATCAGGCGGGGGATATGGCCTCCGCGCAGGCGACGTTTGCCCGTGCCGCCGCGGCGTCGCCGGCCTCCGCGACGCCGGCGGTCTGGCTCGGCGCGGTGCTGGTAGTGCGGGGAGACCGTGCCGGTGCGCGGCAGTGGTTTCGGGCGGTCCTCGCTCTTCATCCCACGGTCGCCGAGGCCGGGTACGCGGAAGCGTGGCTGGCACGGCTCGGCATCGAGACGGAGCGTCCTCGCTGGCGGGTGGGCACGCTCGACGGGCTCGCGCAGTTCGTCCGGGCCTCGAACCCGCGGCTGTCCCCCGGGCAGGCACTGTGGGTGGCGCATGCCATTCGCACCGCAGCCGGCGGCGAAGGGTTCGACGAGCGGATCCTCGCCGCCGTCCTGTACATCGAGAGCCGGTTCGAGCACCAATCGATCTCGTCCGCCGGCGCCGAGGGGCTGGGGCAGTTGATGCCCGGCACAGCCGCCGGCCTCGGCGTGGATCCGCGCGATCCCTGGCAGAATGTTCTCGGCGCGGCCCGTCTCCTGCGGGCGGACTACGGGGAATTCCGAAGCTGGCCGCTCACCTTCGCCGCCTACAATGCGGGGAGCGGGGCGGTCCGCCGGTGGAATGGGATTCCGCCGTACGCGGAGACGCAGTGGTACGTCTGGGCCGTGGTGTGGGTCTACGACGGTCTGGGAGTGTAAGCCGATGCCGCAGCATCGAGTTTCGCGCACGTCGCATCAACCGGAGGGGAGATCGATGCGATACCGGACATGGCTCGGCCGCGTGGCCCTCGTTTCGCTCATCGCCGTCGCCGCGGCGCATCCGTGGCGCGCCGCCATCGGTGCGGCGCCGGTAGTTCCGGGCGTCGGACTCGCCGACATCGAGCTCGGTATGCCGATCACCGAGGTGCTGGTCCGCTTCGGCACGCCGTCGGCTGTCCGGCTCATCGGCGGCGACGGCCTGCTCGGTTACGGCTTCGATCGGTACGGTATCACGGTGTACACCCGCGCCGATGTGGTCCAAGCCGTCGCGACGACGAGCAGTGTGCTCTCGGTCAACGGCATTCGCCTCGGGGCGTCGACGCACGAGGTCATGCAGGCCCTGGGTCCGGCCTACACGCCGGCAACCGTCGAAGGCTACCCCGGCGTCGTCTACGCCGGGCTTGGCGTGGCCTTCGGACTGGACCGCGACGCCGTGGCCTCCATGATGGTCTTCAGGCCGATGGCAGCGACGCCGGCCCAGCAACGGCCGTCGCCGGCGGCGCCTGCGACTTCGCAGGCACCGAGCGTGCTCACAGCGATCGCCTCAGTACCGGCCGGTTTCGTGCCCGGGAAGGTCGTGCCCTCGGCTGCGACCACGCCCGCCGGCCCTGCAAGCGCGCCCGGCACATCACCAAGCCTGCCCGACGTCAGCCACCTGAGGCCGTACTCGGCGGAAACACACTTTCTCTCGCTCACGGGATACCTGCGGTACCTGGTTCACGATGTGTCCAAGACCTGGATCACGACGGACCAAGAGCAACGCCTGATGCAGCAGAACGATAACCCGGGACTGCGGTAGGTCGGCGCGGAGGCCCGACGGGTGTAATCTCGGGGTCGCGGCGTCGCCGACAAGGGAACCCAGGCCGGCGCGCGAATACGCGGTGACATGGTTCGGCGCGCGCCAATCCCGCGGCCAGACGGCCGACGCACGCTCACGCCAAGCGCGGGACAGGGGCACCCCGGTGGGTGAAGCCGTCGCATTCGTGCTGGGGGCCGTGTTCGGGAGTTTTGCCAACGTCCTGATTCACCGGCTCCCCCGCCGTGAATCGATCGTCGCTCCACGGTCGCACTGCCCCGCGTGCGGAGCGCCGATTCGACCCTGGGACAACATCCCGATCATCAGTTACCTGGTCCTTCGCGGACGTTGCCGCTCCTGCCGGGTCCGGATCTCGCCGCGGTACCTCATCGTCGAAATCGCGACCGGCGCGCTCATGGCCGGCGTGGTGTGGCGGTTCGGCTTCTCCCTCGCGGCCCTGCGCTACGGGGTGCTGGCGTTTGCCCTGCTCGTCGTGTTCTTTACGGACCTGGAGCACCAGATCATCCCGAACGCGGTCACGTATCCGGGGACGGTCGTGGGGATCATTCTGAGCGCGGCGTCCGGGGCGCTCGGGCCGTCTGTGGTTGCCGCGGTCGCGGCGGGCGCCGTGTTCTTGCTCCTCAGCCTCGTCAGCCGCGGCGGCATCGGCGGCGGCGATATCAAGCTCGCGGCCATGATCGGGGCATTTCTCGGCACGCCGGCGGTGGTCGTGGCGCTGTTCCTGGCCGTCGCGCTCGGCGCAGCGGCGGGACTGGTGCTGCTGGCGCTCCGGCTGCGGAACCGCAAAGACATGATTCCCTTCGGTCCCGCGATGGCGGCCGGCGCAATGATCGCCGTCTTTGGCTCCAACGCCATCGTGCAATGGTACGTATCGAGGATTCTCTGACGGCGGCACGATTTGATGCCGGCCTGGAGGCTCCCGCCGCGAACCCCGGCAAGCAGTGAGTCCGCGCGCCGCGACGGCCGGCGAGGCGGAGCGCCGGGCGGATCGCAGGTCGCCGGTCTGACTTGCTGGACCCGCTCAGCCTGCCGGTGCCGCACCGGCCGGTAGCGGGCGACGCGCAGGGCGACGGCGATCACCAGGCCCAGGATGCATAGGACCACCACGACTTCGATGAGCGTAAAACCCCGCTCTCCGCACAGACGCCCGCGCAGCGACGCGCCGATGGCTCATCCCTCCGTTCCGCCGTGCCCGGTCGGCCGGTCGATGTTCGCCGCAACGAGCATGACGCCTTCGCCCGGACTTTGCGCCGCCCGTCCTGCCGCGACGGCAAGGCCGGCCAGCACCCAGAAAACGTTCGTGTCGCCGATGTGGCTCCACAGGAATTGCAGCCACACGAAGTACGCGGCGAATCCGGCCAAGATCCCGGTGGCTTCCGGCCGCACCGGCGAGGTGGCCGTGCGGGCCGCGCCGTGGAGCGCGCGCACTGCTGTCGCCCAAATCCAGATATACGCCGCGAGTCCCGCGAGCCCCATGTTCACGGAGACTTGAAGCAGATCGTTATGGGCCACGTCGATGAGCACGGAGCCGTGTCCGAATACCCGGTAGTAGCCGGGGGTCCCGATTCCGGGGAGATGCCCCTGCACGGACGAGAATCCCCACCCGAGCACGGGCCGCTCGGCAATCATCGGGACGGTGTGCGCCCAGATCCACCGCCGCTGCTGCATCGCGGTGTCCGCCGGATTGAGGGCAGATGCCGCCCGGCCCGTGAACGAGACCCGCGGCTGCGTTAGCATCATGAGGACGGTGACCGCGGCAAAGGCCAGACCCAGGAGCGCAAGCCGCCGCCGCGCCCCTGCCGGCCGCGGCAGGAACCGGAGCAGGACGACGGCCGCCGGCACGCACGCCGCCCAGGCGGACCGCGTCTGCGAGCCGAGCAACGCCGCGTAGAGCAGCGTGCTCGCCCCGGCATAGCCCCACCACGATCGCCGGTCGGCCGCGGTCGCCGCCATCGCCACCCCGATCGGCAGGACGAGACTCGCGTAGCCGCCCAGGAAATCCGGGTTGGCCAAGGTGCCCCAGCTGTAGAACCCGTAGTCGAGGCCCCGGCTGCCGATCCAGCGCGTCGCATCGACGCCGTAGTATTGGGCGACGCCTGCGGCGCCGATGAGCGCCGCCGCCCCCAGGAGTACCGTCAGGAGTTCCCGGATCTCGCGGTACCCGAGCCGCGCCGCCGCGAGCGCCATCGGGAGGTAGACGAGGTAGTCGAGCAGCCCTTCGCCGCGGATCGCGGTGGGCACGAGACTCATCCGCGGATTCACGCCGAACACGGTCGAGGCGACGGCCAGCGCCAGGAACGCGATGGCCGGCGCGTCGAGATCGCTGCGGCCTGCCGGCGTTCCGGAGCGCAGCGACAGGAGCGCGCCGATCAGCAGCACGCACCCGGCCAGCAGCGTCCCCGTCACCTTCATCTCGTTCATCGGCAGCAGGGGAACCCCCGCCGCGCAGACGACGAGCGCGACCATCACGGTGCGCCGGGCGAACGCCGCGGTCCCCACGGCGCGGACTCTATTGAAAGGAGGGACGAGCATGCCGAGAAGTTGCGGCTCCTGCCTACGCGAGGTACTTTTCCGCTGTCACGAGCTGCCGAGCCCGCTGATAATGGAGCGCGGGACTCTCGTATCGACAAGCGCGTCCGCCGGGACAAACGGTCCGTCGGCGCGCGCGCCGCGCTCAATGCGGTGGCGAAAAATTCCCATCTCGGCCCCCATGATAGCATCGCGCGCGCGGTTCGCGTTGACACCCGTGCGAGGGGGATGCTATCCTCAGTCTTGCCCCGTGCCGCTCTCCGCGGGACACGAGTCTACATCTGAGGGCAGGAGGTCCCGGGTGGGCGAGAACGAGGACGTCATCACCCTGCTGGACGAAGAAGGCGTCGAGCACGAGTTCAGCATCGTGGACGTCCTGGAAGTCAGCGAGCGTCGTTACGCGATCCTCCAACCGTTGGAGGCGGGCGAAGAGCAGGACACGGCGGTGATCTTCCGGATGGAAGGCGACGCGCTCGTCACGATCGAGGACGACGACGAGTTCGAGCGCGTGCGTCAGGCGTTCGAGGCGGACACGGACGCCGGCCTGCCCACAGGTGGGGATGCCGAAACCCGCAACGGCGCCGGGGAGGTCGAGCGCACTCCCGGGAACGGCGACGGCGGTCTGCCTCCGGGCAATCACAATACAACCTCGTCGCACTGACGGGGCGCGGGACGGCGGCGTGGGGCGGTGGCTCCGGCCTGACGCCCAGGCCGACTCCATCTACGCGGTCGACCCGTCGGTGCTTCATGCCCGCGGCATTCGCGGCGTGATCCTCGATCTCGACAACACGATCGTGCCCTGGGGGGCCTGGGACGCACCGGCCACGCTGGGGCCGTGGATCGCCGCGGCGCGCGCGGCCGGCCTTCGTCTCTGCATCGTCAGCAACAACGCGGGGGCCCGCGTGGCGCACCTCGCCGCGACGCTCGATCTTCCCGCGGTCGCGGGCGCCTGGAAGCCGCGCCGCCGCGCCCTGCGCCGGGCCCTCGGCCTGATGGGCACCGCGCCCGACGCGACCGCGCTCATCGGCGATCAGGTCTTCACCGACGTGCTCGGCGGCAACCGGCTCGGACTGCACACGATCCTCGTGCGCCCGCACTCACGCCGCGAGTTCATGCTGACCCGGCTCACTCGGCTGGCGGAGCGGCTGGTGGGCAGGACCCGCCGCCGGGGGGCGTGATGCTCGCCGTCGCCGGCCACCTCGAGCGGACCCGCGTGTACCTCGCCGGCGCGTCCGTTGACGCCCTGCTCATCGCGCGGCCCGAGAACCGGCGCTACGTGACCGGCTTCACCGGCTCGGCGGGGCTCGTGGTGGTCACCGCGGCGCAGGCGCTGCTCGCGGTCGACTTCCGGTACTACGACCAGGCCGAAACACAGGCCCCGGCCTGCCGGGTCATTCGCGGCGGCGCCGATCCCGCCGCGGCCGTGGCCGAGGCGCTCAAGGCCGCGCCGCCGGGCCGCGTCGGGTTCGAATCGGAATTCCTCCCGTACGCGCAGGTCGAGCGGCTGCGCGAGCGCCTCGCCCCCGCGGAGCTCGTGCCGCTGGCGGACGTCGACCGCATCCGCTGGGTCAAAGACGCATCCGAGATTGCCGCCGTCGCGCGGGCGGCGGTGATCGCGGATGACGCGTTTGTCCATCTCCTCGAGGTGCTGCGCCCCGGGATGACCGAACAGGCGGCGGCGCTCGAGTTGGAAATCGCGATGCGCCGCGGGGGCGCCGAGCGCCTCGCGTTCGAGACCGTGCTCGCCAGCGGTCCCCGCGGGGCGCTGCCGCACGGCCGCGCCACAGACCGCGTTATGGAGCGGGGCGACTTCGTCACCGTGGACTTCGGCGCGGTCTGCGACGGGTACGTGTCGGACTGCACCCGCACGGTGGCCCTCGGGCATGCCGATCGCCGGCAGCGCGAGGTGTACCAGGCGGTGCTGGCGGCGCAGCAGCGGGCCCTCGAAGCGGTAAGGCCGGGGGTGGCCTGCCGGGACGTCGACGCGGCCGGCCGCGCGGTGATCGCGGCCGCCGGCTTCGGCGAGGCGTTCGGGCACGCGATCGGCCACGGGATCGGCCTCGACGTGCACGAGGGGCCGCCGGTATCGCCGCGGACGGACGCGGTGCTGGAGCCGGGCATGATCGTGACGATCGAGCCGGGCGTGTACGTGCCGGGGTGGGGCGGCGTCCGCATCGAAGACGCCGTGGCCGTGACGGACGCCGGCGCCCGGGTGCTGACCCACGTGTCGAAGGACCTGCTCGTGCTCGGCGGTTGACAGCCTCCCGGGTCCGCCGCTAGACTCGCATAGGTGATAGGGCCGTGATCTCCTCGAACGACTTTCGTCCCGGCGTGCACGTGCTGCTCGACGGCGACCTGTACGCGATCGTCGAATCGCAGCACGTGAAGGTCGGCCGCGGGCCGGCGTACGTGAAGGCCAAGGTGCGCAACACCAAGACCGGCTCCATCACGGAGCGCACGTTCCGCGCCGGCGAGCGCGTCCCGCTCGTCTACCTCGAAAAGCGGACGATGCAGTATCTCTATGGCACCGGCGACGAGTACGTGGTGATGGACAAGACGAGCTACGAGCAATTGTCGCTGCGCCGCGGCCTGTTCGGCGACGCCGTGCGGTTTCTGCGCGAGAACCTCGACGTGACCGTCGTCTTCCACGGCGATACGCCGATCGCCGCCGAACTCCCGAACTCCGTCGACCTCAAGATCGTCGAGACGGCGCCCGGCGTGCGCGGCGACACCGTCAGCGGCGGCAGCAAGCCGGCGACGCTCGAGACCGGCGCCGTCGTGCAGGTGCCGCTGTTCGTCGAGACCGGCGAGACGATCCGCGTGGACACGCGGACGGGGACCTACGTCGAGCGGGTGCGCTGAGCGGAAATCGTCGCTTCGTTCTGCCCAAAGGGCAGGACCTCAACGTGGACGAGTAACTCTCGGTGAATCCGTTCCCACAGCGTCTGATCGCGCTTGCGTGCGCATCCGTACCGGAGTTCCATCACGCAGATCGTGGACGTCCACAGCCTGCCGGGAGGGACGTCTTTGAGGTTCGCCATGAACGCGACGTGCGGGTGAACCTTGACCGGTTCGCCGAGCGCGTTCGTGTCCAGCAGGTACATCGCGCGTCACGATGACTTCAAGACGCGCGGCGTGTGGCGGCGACGATTTCGTGCCGCCTCGTCCAGATACCGGAAGAACGCATCCCGATCTTCGAGCCATCCTGCCACATCGGCCAGCGAACGCACCTTCGCTTCGACGGGAACGAGGCGGGCCACAGGACGCCCGTGTCGAGTGACGAGGACGGATTGTTGGGCGTGCGCGACCTCGCCGAGCACCTCGGATAGGTGCCGCTTGAGCTCTGCGACCGAGACGATTCTGTTCACGCGGCAATCTCCACCGGGACCGGATCAGCATGATTATAGGGCCAATGTGGGCAAAAGGTACAAAAGGTACAATATGTTCTTATCCCTGGACTTCCACGAAAAGTGAACCGCGAACCGGCAGAATGCGTGGACGTGCCACAGCATGCTGTGTTACAATTTGAGTCGCGTGACGGCGGGGACACGCGCAGCTCCGGCGGTGTCCCGGTCCAAGCAGGATGGAGGTGGAGCACCATGAGCGTGGAGCCCGAGGGCAGTCCCGGGATTGCGATCGACACGTTCCGGCGGCATCCCAACGACAGTGGATCGCCGGACGTCCAAATCGCCCGCCTGACCGAGCGCATCAACCATCTCAGTGAACACCTGCGCGTGCACCAGAGCGACTTTCATTCCCGCAGGGGCCTGCTCAAGATGGTCGGCCAGCGGCGCCGGCTGTTGAGCTACCTGAGCGCCCACGACGTCGGGCGGTATCGCGCGATCGTCGAGCGGCTCGGACTGCGCCGATAGACCGGACCCGCAGCGGCGGACGGACCTGGCGGTTCGGAGCCGGCGGGCTATTTCCGTGTTCTGAACGCACGATGAGGAGGCCCGAATGGCAACCGAGGTAACCACCGGCCGGGTGACGCTGGACGTTGCCGGACGGACCCTGTCGATCGAAACCGGCCAGCTGGCGCGCCAGGCGGACGGCGCGGTGGTGGTGCGGTACGGCGACTCCATGGTGCTGGTCACGGCCACGATGTCGTCCGCGCCGCGGGAAGGCATCGATTTCTTCCCGCTGACCTGCGACTACGAAGAGAAGATGTTCGCCGCCGGGAAGATTCCCGGCGGTTTCTTCAAGCGCGAGGGCCGCCCGGGCGAACGGGCGACGCTCACGGCGCGTCTCATGGACCGGCCGCTTCGGCCGTTGTTCCCCAAGGGATTCCGCAACGACGTCCAGGTCGTGGCCACCGTGCTCAGCACGGACCAGGAGAATACGCCCGACGTCCTGGCCGTCATCGGCGCGAGCGCGGCGCTGGCGATCTCGCGGATTCCCTGGGCCGGGCCGATCGGCGCCGCGCGGATCGGGCTCCTCGACGGCGAGCTCGTGGTCAACCCGCCCCTCGCGGCGATCGACCAGCGGACCACGGATCTCGACCTCGTCGTCGCCGGGACCGCGGATGCGATCACCATGGTGGAGGCCGGGGCGCGGGAAGTCCCCGAGGCGCGCGTGCTCGAGGCGCTCGACCGCGCCCACGCCGAGATCCGGCGCGTCATCGAGGCGATCCACGACCTCGTCCGCCAGGCCGGCCGGCCCAAGGTCGGGCCGGCGGTTGCATCACCGCCGGAGGACGTCGTGCGGGCGGTGCGGGACGCCGCCGCCGCGCGGCTGGCCGCGGCGTTGCGCTCGGACGACAAGCACGCCCGCGAGGACGCGGTGGCCCAGGTGGCGGCGGACGTCCAGACGTCGCTGGCTCTGCAGTTTCCCGGGCAGCACAAGCCGATCGGCGAGGCGCTGGATGCCCTCACAAAGAACGAAGTGCGGCGCATGATCCTCGACGAGGGGGTGCGCACGGACGGCCGGACGCCGACCCAGATCCGGCCGCTGTCGGCGCAGGTTGGCCTGCTTCCCCGGGTCCACGGGTCCGGCCTATTCGTCCGTGGCCAGACGCAGGTGCTGACGGCGGTCACGCTCGGCACCGGGCAGGACGAGCAGATTATCGACGACCTGAGCACCCGCGAGCGGAAGCGCTACATGCACCATTACGACTTCCCGCCGTACAGCGTCGGCGAGGTCCGGCCGATGCGCTCCCCGGGCCGCCGGGAGATCGGGCACGGGGCGCTCGCCGAGCGCGCGCTCGAGCCCGTCCTGCCGCCGGAGGAAGAGTGGCCGTACGCGATGCGCCTCGTGTCGCTCGTGCTCGAGAGCAACGGCTCCACGTCGATGGCGTCGGTGTGCGGCAGTACGCTCGCGCTCATGGACGCCGGGGTGCCGATCCGCAAGCCGGTCGGCGGAATCTCGATGGGGCTGATCACCGGCCCGGACGGGGACCCGCGGACCGCCATTCTGACCGACATCCAGGGCATCGAAGACGCCATGGGCGACATGGATTTCAAGGTCGCCGGCACCCGCGACGGGATCACCGCCCTGCAGCTCGACATCAAGATCAAGGGCCTGGCGCGCGACATCTTCGAGCGGGCGTTCGCGCAGGCGCGCGAGGCGCGGATGACGGTGCTCGACGTGGTCGAGCGGACGATTCCGAAGCCGCGTCCGGACCTGTCGCCATTCGCGCCGCGGATCACGACGATCATGATCAACCCGGAGCGGATCCGTGAGGTGATCGGCCCCGGCGGCAAGATCATCAACAAGATCACCGCCGAGACGGGCGTGAAGATCGACATCGAGCAGGACGGCCGCGTGCTGATCGCCTCGGCGGACGGGGAGGCGGCCGCGCGCGCGCAGCGGATGATCGAGGACATCATCCGCGAGGCGAAACCCGGCGAGGTGTACAAGGGCCGCGTCACGCGTCTCATGAATTTCGGCGCCTTCGTCGAGATCTTTCCGGGCAAGGAAGGGCTGGTGCACATCTCCGAACTGTCGCACGACCGCGTGGCCCGGGTCGAAGACGCGGTCAAGGTGGGCGACGAAATCGAAGTGAAGGTCAAAGAGATCGACAACCTCGGCCGGGTCAACCTCTCCCGCCGCGCGCTGCTCCCACGGCCCGAGCGGGCCGACGGCGGGCCCGGCGAGTCCGAGAGCGAGGACGTGCGCAGCCCTGACCGGGGCGGCCGTCCCGGCCCCGACCGGGGCGACCGTGGGGACCGCCGTGGGGGACGCCGGCCCAGCGGGCCCCGCCACATCCGAAAGTCCCCCGGGGGGGAGATGCCCCCCCATGGGGGCGGCGCACCGGGGGCCTCGTGAACGCCCCGGGGTCCGGTGCGCGCGAAGCCTCCGCAAGGAGGCTTCTTGCTTATGGCCGTTGATCAGGTGCTGTATCGCCGCACGGCGCTGCCGAACGGGCTCGTCATCGTCACCGAGCCCATGGCCCACGTGCGGACGGTCTCGCTCGGCGTGTGGATCGAGGCCGGGTCGCGCTACGAGGACGCGGCGTCGATGGGGGTGTCCCACTTCATCGAGCACGCGCTGTTCAAAGGCACGACGACGCGCTCCGCGCTGGCGATCGCGCAGGAGATGGACGCGCTCGGCGGCCACCTCAACGCGTTTACGGACCGCGAGCACACCTGCTTCTATCTGCGCGTCCTGAGCGACCACCTCGCGGGGGCGCTCGACGTGCTCTCGGACATGCTGCTGCACGCCGCGCTCGACCCGGAAGCGGTGGAACGGGAGCGGCAGGTCATCCTCGAAGAGATTCACAGCTACGAGGACGCGCCGGACGATCTCGTCCACGACGTGTTCGCCGCGGCGCTGTGGCCGGGACATCCGCTCGGCTGGCCGGTGGCCGGCAACACCGCGAGCGTCGGCGGGCTCCGCCCAGGGGATCTCCGGGGCTTCATGGACCGCCGGTACCGGCCGGGCGTGGCGTTGGTCACCGCCGCGGGGGAACTGGACCACGACGAGATCGTCGAGCAGGTCCGGCGGGCGCTCGGCGAGTGGGCCGGCACGCCCGCGCCGGTGGCGCTGACCCGGCCGGCCGCGCACCGGGCGGTGGTCTTTCGCGCGAAGGACATCGAGCAGGTCCACGTGTGCCTCGGGGTGCCGGGGCTGCCGCAGGCGCACCCGGACCGCTACGCGATGGCCGTGCTCGAGCAGGCGCTCGGCGGCGGCATGAGCAGCCGGCTGTTCCAGGAGATCAGGGAGGAGCGCGGGCTCGCGTACTCGATCTCCGCGTATCACGCCCCGTACCGCGACACCGGGGCCTTTGTGGTGTACGCCGGCACGAGTCCGGACACGTGCCGCGACGTGGTCCGCCTGACGGCCCGCATCCTGGGCGAGGCACGCCGCGGACTGCCCGCCGACGACATCGGGCGCGCGAAGGAGTCGCTCAAGGGCGGCCTGATGCTGGATCTCGAGACGCCCGGGAGCCGGATGTCGAAGCTCGCGCGGTCCGAGCAGTACTTCGGCCGCCAGTTCTCGCTCGACGAGATCCTCGCGGACGTGGACCGGGTCGGCGGCGAGGACGTGCGGCGTCTGGCGGAGGCGCTGCTCGCGCCGGGGGCCTACACCTTCGCGGCGGTGGGTCCGTTCGAGCAGTACCCCGACCTTCGCCGGTCCCTCGAGGAGGCGGTGCGCGATGGCGATGCATAGGGTGGTCGTGACCGGTGCCGCGGGACGGATGGGGCGCGCCGCGGTGCGGACGATCGCGCGCCGCGACGACATGGTGGTGGTCGGCGCGCTCGGCCACACCGCGGGCATCGGCGAGGACGCCGGCGTCGTGGCCGGGGCGGGCCCGCTCGGCGTGCCGGTGGGCGCGGACCTCGGCCAGATCTTCCTCGTCGCGCACCCGACGGTGCTGCTCGACTTCAGCCACGGCGCGGCCGCCGTCGCGCACGCGGAGGTCGCGCTGGACCATCGGGTGCCGGCCGTGATCGGGGCGACCGGGCTGCCGGCCGACGGGGTGGCGCGGCTGCGCGCGCGGTGCGCCGCGGAGGAAGTGGGCGTGCTTCTCGCCCCGAACTTCGCCGTCGGGGCGCTCTTGATGATGGAGTTTGCGACGCGGGCGGCGCGGTTTTTCCCGCACGTCGAAATCACCGAGCTGCACCACGACCGCAAGCGCGATGCGCCGTCGGGCACGGCGGCGCGGACGGCGCGCCTCGTCGCGGCCGCGCGCGGCGCCGCCCCCCCGCCCGCGGTGGCGGAGACCGAGCAGGTGCCGGGATCGCGGGGCGGCGTCATCGACGGCATCCACGTGCACAGCGTCCGGCTGCCGGGCCTCGTCGCGCATCAGGAAGTCCTCTTCGGCGGCCCGGGGCAGACGCTGCTGATTCGCCACGACTCCGTGAGCGAGGAGGGCTTCATGCCCGGGGTCGTGCTCGCGCTCGAGAAAGCCGGGACGCTGCGGACGTTCGTGGAAGGCCTCGAGCAGCTGCTCGATCTATAGCGGAGGAGACAGCATGGCGGGCTTTCGGGTCGCGGTGGTCGGGGCGACGGGCGCGGTGGGCCGGGAAGTCCTGCGCCTGTTGGACGCGCGGGGGTTCCCCGTGGGGAGTCTGCGCGCGGTGGCGACGGCGCGCTCGGCCGGACAGCGGATCGGGGCGCATGTCGTCGAGGCGCTCCGCCCCGAAGTCTTCGATGAGATCGACGTCGCGATCTTCGACACACCCGACGACGCGGCCTCGGAATGGGTCCCCGTGGCGGCCGAGCGGGGCGCCTGGGTGATCGACAACTCGGCGGCGTTCCGCATGGCGGACGATGTCCCGCTTGTCATCCCGGAGGTCAACGCGCACGCGCTGCGCCGCGCGCCCCGCCGCATCGTCGCGAATCCCAATTGCACCACCGCGACGGTGGCCGTGCCGCTCGCGCCGCTGCACCGCGCCGCGGGGCTGCGGCGCCTCATCGCGTGTTCGTACCAGTCGGCCTCGGGGGCCGGGCAGCGCGGCCTGGATCAGTTGTGGGCCGAACTCCGGGACGCGGTCGCCACCGGGCGGGCGCCTGAGGTCCCCCGCGGCGAGGTATCGCGGCATCCGATGGCCCTCAACATCATCCCGGCCGTCGGCTCGCTCCGGGGGGCCCACACGAGCGAGGAGGTCAAGATGCAGGCGGAGCTGCGCAAGATGCTCGAGGCGCCCGACCTCGTCTGCGGCGTCACGTGTGTCCGCGTGCCGACGCTTCGCGCCCACGGCGTCGCCGCCCACGCGGAGTTCGCGGAGCCGCTGCCGGCGGAGCGCGCGCGGGCGCTGTTGAGCGGGGCGCCCGGGGTGGAGGTCGTGGACGATCCGGCGGCCGGCCGGTATCCGACGGCGATCGGCGCCTCCGACCATGAGCCGTGCTACGTCGGCCGCATCCGGACCGACGGCGCCGGCTGCCTCGCGTTCTTCGCGGTGGCCGACAACCTCTGGAAGGGCGCCGCGCTCAACACCATCCAGATCGCGGAGAGCCTCGTGCGCGGCGGCCTGCTGGCCGCGGCGCGGACGTGAGTGAACATGCATTCGCCGGATTTGTGAACGCGGCCCTGAAGGAGGCGCCGCCCGAGGGGCGGAACGTCTCCGGCGAACCAACACGAGACGCAAGGGGGTGACCGGGATGGCGGACTTTGGGCGCGTGATCACGGCGATGGTGACGCCGATGGATAAGTCCCTCGCGGTCGACTACGCGAAGGCGGCGGCCCTGGCGAAGCGTCTCGTGGAGCAGGGGTCGGACGGACTCGTCGTCTGCGGGACGACCGGGGAGTCGCCGACGCTCGGCGACGACGAAAAGATTCGGTTGTTCCATGCCGTGCGGGAGGCGGTCGGGACCGGGGCCGCGGTGATCGCCGGAACCGGGACCTACGACACGGCGCACAGCATCCACCTGACGCACGAGGCGGAGAAGGCCGGCTGCGACGGCGTGTTGCTCGTCAACCCGTATTACAACAAACCGACGCAGGAGGGGCTCTACCGGCACTTTCGGACCGTGGCGGAGAGCACGCGGCTGCCCGTCATGCTCTACAACATCCAGCCGCGGACGTCCGTCAACTGCGAGCCGGCGACGGTCGCACGGCTCGCCGAGGTCCCGAACATCGTCGGGATCAAGGAAGCGAGCGGGAGCCTCGACCAGATGTCGCAAGTCCGCAAACTGACCCCGCCGGCGTTTCGACTTTACAGCGGGGATGACAGCCTGACCCTGCCGCTGCTGGCGGTCGGCGGCCACGGGGTGGTGAGCGTTGCCTCGCACATCGCCGGACGCGAGATCAAGGAGATGATCATGGCGTTCGAGTCCGGCGACATCCGGCGCGCGCAGGCGATCCACTTCCGGCTGTGGCCGCTCTTCAAAGTGCTGTTCATCACCACCAGCCCGTCGCCCGTCAAGGCGGCGCTCGCGATGACCGGGTTCGACGCCGGGGGGTTGCGCCTGCCCATGGTTGAGGTGACGGCGAAGGAGCGCGAGCAGATCGCCGCGGTCCTGAAAGACCTCGCCCTGGCCGCGGTACCCGCCTAGCGCCCGCGGTGCGCATCGGTTGACGCACGAGACAGGACCGCCGACGGCGTGACGGCTGCGCCGGTATGATGGGGGCGTGGGTCGCGACTTGACCGCACACCTCCTGGCCGTGCGCCGCGGCGTAGCGCGCTGCCGGCGCTGCCCGCTGTGGCGCCACGCGACGCATTCCGTCCCCGGCGAGGGAACGCCGGACGCCGGCATCGTCCTGGTCGGGGAGGGGCCCGGCCGTCAGGAGGATCTCTCCGGCCGGCCCTTTGTCGGTCGCGCGGGCCGGCTCCTCGAGGAGTTGCTGGCGCACGCGGGGCTGCGGCGCGACCAAGTGTACATCACGAATGTCGTGAAGCACCGCGCGGTCACGGCCCGGCCCGCCGGCCGCGACCGCCCTCCGACGGCCGGGGAGATCGAGGCATGCCGTCCCTGGCTTCTGACCCAGCTCGACATCCTCCGGCCCCGCGTCGTCGTCACGCTCGGCCGGCATGCGCTCGCGGCGTTTCTGCCGCGTGCCGCGATCGCCGAGTGCCACGGCCGTCCGCAGCGCGGAGGCGGTTACACGATATTGCCGCTGTACCATCCCTCGTACGCGCTGCATAGTCCGGCGGCGCGGCCGTTGCTGTTCCACGACGTCCTGGCGCTTCGAACGCTGATCCGAAAGCCGGCTGCGCGCCCCGCCGGCCATATGGAAGGATCGCGGTGATAGAGCTCGACCGGCCCCGCCGCGGGGGGCGCGTTTATGGCTCGAAGAGCGGTCCCAGGTCGAGCACGAACGCAGGCAACTCGGGATCGAGGGCGAGTGATCCGGGATCGGTGTGGATCACGGGCTCCCGGCCGGCCCGATAGACTTCGACGGTCCGTCGTGCGGGGTCAATGAGGACGGCGAGCCGCGCGCCGTTTGCGACGTAGATGAAAATCTTCTCCCGGAGTTCGTCGGGCGACTGGCTTTCCGGCCGGATCTCGAACACGGCGTCCGGACACAGGGGCGCGAATCCCCGGCGTTCCTCCGGCGAGAGCGCGACCCACCGGTCGCGGCGGACCCAGGAGGCGTCCGGCGCGTGCAGCGCGCCGTCGGGGAGACGAAAGCCTCCCGCGGAACTGAACACGAGCCCGCGGCGGTCGCGGTCGGCCCAGGTGCTCAGTTGTTTGGCCAGCTCCGCCTCCCGGTGCCCCGATTCGCTGCCGGTCGGCGTCACAACGAGATCACCTTTGGCGGTGCGCTCAAATTGGTATCCGGGGTTGCGCTTGGAGAGCTCCAGCAATTCCTCATCGGTCACCGGTCTTGCAGGCTGTAGGGTGATCGCCATACGCTACCCCCTCATTGTTGCGCCCATCGTGCCACGGTCGACGCTGCCGGCGGAAGGCGTCGAGGCGCGCGCCTCGTCGGTGAGTCCGTCGAGAGTTCGGAGCCGGGGGAGCGGAGAGGGCAGGAGCCACAGGAAGCCGGCAATCGCGCCCAGAGTCGCGATCCAGAGCGTCGGCCGAAGGCCGATCGCGCCGCCCAGGAGCCCGCCGGCGAGCGAGCCGAGCGGCCGGACACCGTAGTTCACGACAGTGAAGGCTCCGGAGACACGCGATCGGAGGTGATGCGGAATGAGCGCGGCGAAGATCGACCCGATGCTGATATCGAGGACCATCACGCCGAGGCCCGATCCGAATCGCGCGGCCAGCAGGAACGCCAGCACCATCGGGCCCGCCGCGGCCGGCACCAGCACCAGGGGCAGCGGAAAGAGCACGCACCCGAGGATGTAGGTCGGGCCGATCCCGATGCGCCGTCCCAACCATCCGGTGATGGCCGATCCGAGCACCGCCCCTACGGCGCCCGCACCCAACACCGCACCGAGCAGCGCCGGCCGGACGCCGAGCGCGCGCGTCGCATAGAGCACGAACAGGGCGGAGAACATCAAGTTGAAGAAGTTGAATGTCGCCCCCGCGGCGAGCGCGGCCCGCAAGATTGGCGATTGCATGATGAACCGGGCGCCCGCGGCGACCTGCCCGCGGCCGCCCGCCTCCGTCGGCGGCTCCGCGGGTGAGATCCGGCCGAGGAAGAACGCCGAGGCGAAAAACGAGATCGCGTCCGCGGCGAGGGCCCACGGGGCCGAGAAGATCTGCACGAGCAGGCCGCCGAGGCTCGGGCCGCCGACGAACGACAGCGCCCGGCTGCCGTGCAACAGCGCGTTCCCGTCCACGTACCGGTCGCGGGGCACGAGGGAGACGAAGAGCGCACCGTAGGACACCATGAACAGGACGCTCAGCGTTCCTACGAGGAACGCGACGGCGTACAGGTGGAGCACGGTGAGCCTTCCGAGGGCATACGCCGCCGGGATGGTCAAGAGCAGGATCGCTCGTCCCAGATCGGCGGCGATCATCACCCGGCGGCGCCGGCCGCGCCGGTCGACCCAGGCACCGGCATGGAGGGCGAAGAGCAGGGCCGGCACCAGGCCCGCCGCCGTGAGGTAACCCATTTCCCGGGCGCCGGCGCGCAGGAGCAGGACGGCCACAAGGGGGAGCGCGAGCAGCGTGATTTGATCGCCGAAGAGCGAGATCAACTGGCCGGCCCAGAACGAGCGAAACGCGCCGTTCTCCCGGAGCAGCGAAGGTACCGGCCGTGCCGGGACGGCGTGTCGCACGTTACCGGCGGCGTCGCGTCGGCCGTCCCGCGGTGCGGCCGCGGGCGTCTTCCCCCGGGAAGGCGAGGCGCAGCCATGTGACACGTCGCGCGCCGGGTGGACGGCGCGCGCGGTGCGTCGTTCGTCGGCGATAAGGCTGGAGGAGGGTATCGATCCGGCGTCCGAGTTCCGCAAGCTCCCCGGCCGTCAGGTAGAGCATGTCGTCGCCAAAGTGCGCCGCCTTCTGCCATGCCCTCGGTTCGGCGTTCCGCCCGCTGAGCCAGTGCTGGAGGTGGGCGAAGTAGCGGTCGGCCAGAACCCGATAGAGCAAACGCGAGGCGCCCGCCTGCTCCGGGGTGCCGGCGACCCTGGGCAAACGCGTGTACAGGGCGGTCGCGCGCCACGGCCGCTCCCGTCCCCGGCCGCCGCCGGCCTCCTCGACGAGTCCGTATTTCGCCAGTTGCCGCAGGTGGAAGGAACAACTGGCGGGGCTCTCGCCGAGCAGCTCGCCCGCGCGCGTCGCGGTCAGGGGCCCTTCACGCCGCAGCGCGCCGACGAGCGCGAGACGTAGCGGATGGGCGTAGGCACGTAACGCGCGGGGGTCGGCAAGACGGATTGTCTTCAACTTCACCCGGGCCACATTCGAAAGATATCTTTCGAAATATTACTTGTCAATAGTCTCCGAATGTGCCTGTGCCGCCGCCTCCGGGCGAACGACGTGCGGCTGTGATTGAATGTCATAATTCCGGCATAAATGTCCCGCCAACTTGACATGCGCTGGGGCATTCTTGCCCCAGTGCCCGCGAAGACCGATCAAAAGCAATTCTCCGGGAAAGAGACCGCAAGATGCCCGAACGGAACTTCCCGTCTGCCAAGTATCCCGTGTGGGCATGCACTCCTTGATCACGATCGCAGTCGGGCGGAGCATCCGTGGGGATGATGCGCAGGCGTAGCATGGGATTCTTCACTCTCGCCGCGGTCGCGCTTGTGGCCGCTCTGCCGGCGCCGGGCATGGCCGCCGCGACACGCATCGTGCCGGGCCAGGCGATCGGGCCTGCCCGGCTCGGCATGTCGGTTGGAGAGGCGCGGGCGGTCCTCGGCACGGGCGTGCAAGACGGCGAGGTGCGCGTGCGCCGGTGGGGCATGATCGTTACCTTCACGAACGGCGTGGCGGTGCGGGTCAGCTCGACGAGCGCGTTGTTCCGCACGGACCGCGGCGCCGGCGTCGGCACGCGTCTCGACGACGTCGTGAGCCTTGTCGGCGATCAGAACCTCGTGCGCACCTCGCAAGGCAATTCCCTCACCGTCCTGTTCCCCTTTCAGGGGATCGGATTCGTCTTTCAAAGCCAACGGGCCGTCACGGTCTTTGTGGAGAAGGCCATCTCGCTGACCCCGCCCGCACACCAGCCGGGAGCCTCCATGATCCCGGCCCCTATGGCCGGCGCAGCCCAGCAGTCCGCTCCGGCGCTTCGGCTGAGGAGCCTGCGCGAGGACGTCGATCCCGCGCGCGCAGTCCTCACGATCGTCGGGCTGGTCGCCAACACGGGCGGAGCGGCGGTTCCCGTCCACATCGCCGGCCGGTTCGTCGATGCGAGCGGCCACGAGACTCGGATCCAGACTCTGGTTCAGCAGCCGATCCCCCCGGGCCGCGACGCGCCATTCACCCTCATCGCCTCGGTCGAGCGGGGCGTCGTGGTGCGGTACGAGGTGACGGCAACTGCACTGGGCGCAAGCGGCGCGCAAAGTGAGGAGACCCGCGCCGTTCCGCCGGAGACCTATGGCTCCTTGGCGCGGGCACGCCTCAAGGTGGCGGCGGAAATCGGCGCCCCCTCCAATACCTCCCAAACGGTGCAGGTGATCGTGTCGGTCGCCGACACCGGACCGATTCCGCGCGCGTGGGTGCGCGAGGTCGACGTAGCGGTGGCATACACCGGCGGGCAGCAGATCGCTCGTGTGCCCGGCGATCGGGCCGTCACGGTGCTGATTCCTGCGAGAGCACAGCTCGGCGCAGCCACAGTGCAGGCCGTCACGCTGCAGGCGCCGTGAGCACGCGGGGCAGCGTGAGAAATCGGTTGCGCCGGGTGACCGTGCCCGATATCGAGGAGCCTGCGACGGACCCGCACAGGCCTTCGCGCGGGCCGCCGGACGACGTCCGGTCGAAGTCCCGAGTTGGGGGAGGACACCGAGGCAACCAAGACGGCCTTAGGATACGAGGGGAGGGGTAGCTGTGATCTCCAGCACGTGGGTTCGGCGTGCCGTCATCGTCTTGCTCGTTCCCACATTGGCAGGGCTCGGGTTTCTGAGCCAGCCGGGAGTGGCAGGCGCCAGCGCGGCCAACAAGATGGTGGTGAACGGGAGCTTCACGGAGAAGATTTGCGACGCTACTGTTGCAGGCACGGACTGTTTGAAGGGCGACACCAACGCGATCACAGACGGGATCGATATCCTTGACGGGATGATCAAGACGTCCAGCACCGTCGCACTCGAAATCACCGCGTCGGTGGAATGCAGCCTTGCGACGAATGTGGCCCTAGCCATCAGCGGCACGTCCAATAGTTCGGGGGCGACGGCGGGTGTGGTGCTATGGGTGACCATTACGGACTCGACCGGCAAGACGATCATCGTTCCGGTGGATCCCAACGCCGGCTCGGCCGGCCCCGGCGTTCCGCCGGGCGCCAATGGCAGCGTCAGCGCGAACTTCCCGGAGCAGTTCAACGGCATGGTGACGTTCTGCAACCGCTCAATCGTGCTGAAGAGTTCGGCCTTCACGACAACCGGGACCCTCACGCTGCTGGAGAACACGACGAACGCCTTCGCCTTCACCTGGGTGTCAAAGCCGCTTAACCAAGTAGGCGGCATCTCCTGCACGGGCGGATGCAAGGTGACCCTGAACGCGGCGATCGGGGGCAGTGTTACCACGACCGGCAACGAGGCGATGGCGGCGATCACGAACAGAACCCTCGTCGTCGAGCCGGTGAACTCCGGGAATACGATCACGTTCTGACATGACCCGTCGGCTAGCCGGCCGGCGTCCTGGAGGGAATCCGAATCGGGAGCGAGGTTGCGGATCGCATCCTCGCTCCCAACGCCTCGTGCGGAGGCATGTACCGGCGCTTTGAGCTGGGCTTCAGCGCCCTCCGCTCACAAACTGCGTGATCGGCACGAAGACCACCCCGGCGTCGCGGAACTCGCCGAGGTGGCGCGCCACGACCTGGGGGGCTCCGGTCGTGATGTGCGCCGCCGCGACAGCCCAGCCGCGGCGGACGGCGGTCGCGACCAGGGCGCGGACCTTGGCATCCATGCCGGGCGGCGGGTCGTCGAGGTAGGTCGTGATCAGGACGGTCCGCACCCCGGCCGCGCGGGCGACGTCGGTCGCGACCGAGTGGGCGGTCGTCCGGTTCTCTTCGAACCACAACCCGCGGGCTTTGACGACGTCGAGCACGGCGGTCATCACCCGGCGGTCGGCGGTGGCCCGCGAGCCGGCGTGGTTGCTCACCGCGACGACGCCCGGGACGCTGCCGAGGTCGCCTTCGACCGTCCCCGCGATGTCCGGGCCCGACATGCGCGTCCAGACGATGCCGCTCACCGGTCCGAGATCGGCCGGTCGGAGCGGCTCGAGGGGCAGGTGGAGAATCGGCGTGAGGCCGTGCGCGATCGCGTCGCGCACGATCCGCCCCGAATACCGCTGGTGCGGGAAGATGCCGAGGCCGAACGGCTGATGCATCGCATAAATCGGCGTG
Source organism: bacterium (assembly GCA_035945995.1). Lineage (NCBI taxonomy): Bacteria > bacterium. The sequence goes on along the minus strand of DASYZR010000181.1, from coordinate 361 downwards.
AGGTCGTCGAGACTCGCGCCGGCGTGCTCGAAGACGATCGCGACGCGCGGATGGACCGCGCCGGTGCCCGGCTGCTGGCTCATCAAGGCCAGACCGGCGGCAATCGCAACGAGACGGACGATCCGAATCACTGATCGTACCCTACCGTTGGGCGTGCGGTGCTGTCAACGATACTCGGGTCATCGCGGGGTTCCGGCACCCTCGCGACGAATGGGACGCAGATGAGTCCAGAGGCCGACAGTGGAATGACCGGCGACCGGCGCCCCGCCGTGCGGGGGCAGACGCCCCGGCCCGCGCGGGCCTCCCGGCCGCGCCGCCGGCGACGACGCCAAAGCCCGGTCGCGGTGCCGCGGGAAGCCCC
>DASYZR010000180.1 GCA_035945995.1 bacterium | reverse complement strand
GACCGCCGGCGTCGAGGGCCCACACGAGCGCGAGGGCCGGCAGGCCGACGTCGCGGACCAACACGTCGGTGAGCCCGCTCGTGACGGCGAGTCCGAGGACGATTTCCGCCATCACGGCGACCGCGACCCACGACGTCACGGGCGCCGCAAAGTCGACGAGCGCCGCCGCTGCCAGCACGAACAGGATCCATCCGTCGGACAGAATCAACGAGACCGGAGAAACTGCGGCGGCGGTGACGTCCGGTACGTAGCCCGTCCACTGCCCGGGACCGGTCAGCTCCCACACGCCGAAGCAGCCCAGGACGAGGCCCGTCGCCACCCGCGCAACGGACGACCGGGTGACGCGCGGGACCCTACTGGTTGAGAATGTGGCCATCGGCGTCCGTGAGGACGAAGCCGTCGTCGCCAAGGTTCGTCTCCCCATCGATGCCGTCATCGCCCATGCGCGTCTCGATGAAGTAGAGCCGATTGCCCGCGCCGGGCGCCATCATAGGAATCGATTGTGAATTCTTCGCGAATGATTCGAGGGGCGGCACACGTCCGCGGGCGGGGTTCGGCGCGTCGAGGGGGGAGGAACTTGCCGGTCGGGGCGCCGCGCAGCGGCGGCGCCCCGACCGGCACGCGTTCTAGTGCGAAGCGGCCGGCCGCGCCTCGTAGATGTTGAGCGGATGCCGCCGCAGCGCCGGCCCGATCGCCGCGCGCAGCTGATCGAACAGCTCGATGTCGTACTGCCCGACGAAGGTGATCGCGGTGCCCGGGCGTCCCGCCCGCGCGGTCCGCCCGATGCGGTGCACGTACGTCTCGACGTCCTCGGGGATGTCGAAATTGATGACGTGCGAGACATCGGGCAGATCCAGCCCGCGCGAGGCGACGTTCGTCGCGATCAGCATCTGGCAGCGCTTCTGCTCGAAGGCCCGGAGGGCCCGCATCCGGGCGCCTTCCGCCATGCCCCCGTGCAGCACTCCGGCCCGTGGAAAGGTCCGCGCCAGCCGGTCCACCCGATGCCGGGTGCGGCGGAACACCAGCGCCGAGGCGACTTGCCCTTTGGTCAGGAGCGCCCGGAGGGCCCGCACCTTGTCCTGCTCGGCGACTTCCAGGTAGAACTGCTCCACGGTGTCGACCGTCTGCGCGGCCGACGCGACGCGGAGCCACACCGGGTCGCGCATCTGCCGGGACGCGATCTCGTGGATCGCGGCCGGCATCGTCGCGGAAAAGAGCGCGGTCTGCCGCGCTACCGGCGTCTTCCGTAGAATGCGCGAGACGTCCGGCAGGAAGCCCATGTCGAGCATCCGGTCGGCTTCGTCCAGGATGACGGCGCGCACGCCGTCGAGACGGATGGTCCGGCGCTCCATGTGGTCGAGCAGCCGGCCCGGGGTGGCGACCACGATCTGCGGCCGGCGGGCGAGGTCCTGGATCTGCGTGACGATCGAATGGCCTCCGTAGACGGCAACCGCCCGCACGCCGCGCTCGCGCCCCAAGGCCGTGAGGTCCTCGGTGACCTGAACGGCCAGCTCCCGGGTCGGGGTGAGCACGAGGACCTGCGGCGCCCCGGTGCGGGGGGCGTCCGCCGCCGGCCGCGACGCGTCGAGGCGGTCGACGAGCGGAATGCCGAAGGCGCCGGTCTTGCCCGAGCCGGTCTGCGCCTGCCCCACCAGGTCGGCGCCCCTGAGCATGATCGGGATGACCTGAACCTGAATGGGCGTGGGCGTCTGCCAGCCGATGCGGCGCACGGCCCGAAGCGTCTCGGGGCGAAGCGAAAACGACTCGAACGAAGCTTCTTGCGCGGGATCGGGGACGGGGGACTCCGTATTCGGACGTTCCAATGCTATCTTACTGATATGCGTCTGCCTCCTTCGTGGTCCGGCCTGGGCCGGACGGCGGCTGTGAGCCGCTCAACGTCAATGCCGGCAACCTGCGCGTGTCCCGCCGGCACCTACCGCCACGAAGAAAGGCCCTGCGACACACCCGCGGCGGACCGTTTCCGGGTCCGCCGCCAACGCACGTATGACGACATTAGTGACTATACGCCCCGGCGGGCGTGGTGTCAAACGCGCGCCCGGGACCTCCGGGATCCACGTCTAGGACCTTCGCAATTTCCCCATAACTTCTTCGCGGTATATTCAATAGAGACGGATAGGCTGGGGACACTATCCCACACCCTTCAAGGGGGGAGAACACCATGCACCGCCGTACCCAGGCGGCAGCCAAGACATGGGCCGCGCTCTTGGTTGCCGTTGTTCTTGCCGTCACACTCGCCGGCGGAGTCTCACCGGCACGCGCCGCGACGGGCTCGCTCGTGCTGTCCGCGCTCGACACGCTCGCGCGGAACTACGTCGATCCCATCAACCAGACCGCGCTACTGAACGCGGCGATCGCGACCCTGCGCCAGACGGCGCACGCCGGCGCCGACGTGCTGCCCGACCTGCCGGCGGGCCTCGGGACTATGGAGGCGCAGACACAGTTTCTGTCCGAATTCGACCACGCGGCCCAGATGGGCGGCACGCCGGAGACCCAACTCGCCTACGTCGCCACGCAGGGTATGCTCGCCTCGCTCCACGACAGCCACGTCTACTACATGGACCCGACCCGGTTCGAGGAGAGCCGCCAGCAACTGAACGGCGACCCCTCGTTCAGCGGCATCGGCGTCGTGATCACCGCCCAGCAGGACGCCGCCGGCGTCCATTGGGTCTTCGTCGACAGCGTCTTTCCCGGCTCGCCGGCCGACGCGGCGGGGCTCAAGCGGTTCGACCGGATCGTCGCGGTCGGCGGCACGTCCCTCCGCGACGGAAACGTGCAGGCGGCCAGCCAGTTGATCCGCGGGCCGGTCGGCTCCCCGGTGGTCCTGACGATCCAGCGCGCCGGGACCGTCTCCCAGGTGACCGTCACCCGGGCGGCGATCGCGACGCATCCGGTCACGGTGCAGCTGGTCGAGCCGGGCGTCGCCTACGTGCACCTCTTCGGGTTCAGCAAGGGCGCGACCCGCGACATGCGGACGGCGCTCCTGGAGCTCGCCCAGAACGGACCGATCCACTCGATCATCCTGGACCTGCGGGGGAATCCCGGTGGATTGATCACGGAGGCCGACGGCGTCGCGGGCCTGTTCCTGCCGGCCGGCACGCCGGTGGCGCGTCTGACCGACCGAGACTCGGCGGGCTTTCTGCGGACGATGGGGCCGGCCCCGTTCGCCCGGGTCCCGCTCGTCGTGCTGACGAACCAGGGCAGCGCCTCGGGCGCCGAGATCGTCACCGCGGCGATGAAGGACCTCCACCGCGCCCAGATCATCGGGGAGCGGACGGCGGGGGCGCTCGGGGGCGCGATCGACGTTCCCCTGCCCGAGGGCGGGATGTCCGTAACGGTGGAACGGATCGCGAGCCCGGAGGGCCACGTCGTGGAAGGCGTCGGCGTCACCCCGGACGTGCCGGTCGCGCTCGGCGAAGCGGACATGGAGCAGGGCGTGGATACGCAGCTGCAGGCCGCGCTCCGAGCGGCGGGCGGGCTGGGCTTCCAGCGATAACCGCGCCGCAGACCAGCCGTCGCATCGACACGCGCGGCCGGCGGGATCGCCGGCCGCGCGTGTTTCTGTCCACCACGTGCTGCGTGGCACGCGTGCCGGCGGCGGACATCGCGCGCGCCGAGCCGGGCGGCCGCCGCGCCCTGTTTACCGCGGCATCGCGGCGTGCGACGGCGAAAACCGGAGCGTCTTGATGATCGTGAGGAACACCGCGGAATCCCGGGCGACCCGCGCCCGGTCGTTGTGCGCCGTCCCGGTGATGACGTACACCTGCGACTCGCGGACGACGTAAATCTGCAACTGGTACAGGCTCACGCCCGGCTGGGTGAAGCTGAAGGAGTGGGAATAGGCCGCGAGCCCTCCGACCGAGATCGGGCCCTCCTGGATGGGGGCGTAGCCCGGAAGACGCCGCAGTTCCGATTCCTGCGACTTCGCGACGGCCTCGGAGGTCATCGCCTGGGGCAGGGGTTGGGCGTCGATCACGATGTTGGGGCGCGTCCCGTCGGCGTCGGCGGGGCCGACCCCCACGAACACGTTGTGCCCCTCGTTGGTCGCCGTCTGGGCCGCCCACCCCGCGGGGAGGGACAGCGTGAAGCGGCCCTGCGGATCGGCCGCCTCGCGCATCGGCTGCGCGTCGGCCCGGCCGGGGCCGCTCGACGCGAGCCACGCCGCGGCGAGGAGGGCGCAGAGGGCCGCGCCGGCCCGGCCTGGTCCGGAACAGGAGGACGGCAGACGAGGAGTGTACTTCATCCTGAGGATTGATTTTCCCAAGGGGAGCGCGACCGCACAAGATGGGCGAGGCCGGGCGGTTCACCGACAACGACCTTCGGTTCGTGGCCGAGACCGCGGGCGCCGGGCGGTACGATTCCGAGGAGGCGCCGGCGGTCCTGCGCGGCCGGGATGACCTGCTCGACGTGCTGCTCGAGGACGACCGCCTGGTGGAGCGCGTTCTCGGCGACGAGCAGGTGCTGTTGCGCGTGTCGCCGCGCCTCGTGTTCAGCGTGCTGCTGCGGCGGGTGCTTCGGGACCTTCACCAGCGGCCCTATACGATGGAGCGCACGGGGGACGCGACGATCGCGGTGTTCGACGCCACCCAGGTGCGGCGCTTCGTCGCCGAGCCGGAGATCTGGAACTACCTCGTGTCGCTGCTGACATCGTTCATCCGCAACGAGACGGTGACCGTCTACGTCCGGCGGCACGGGCACTACGTGCGCCGGCGCTTCAGCACGCTCTGCCTGGAAGACATGATCGACCTGTCCGGGCTTGCCGCGCGGGACGAGGTGCCGTGGATCTTCCGGCGCATCGCCGACATCGCGCTCTTCCAAAGCGGCATCTTCCCGCAATCCCTGCGCTGGCACCGGGGCCATGCCGGGCGCGCGCCGGCCGTGCCGCCGACGCTCGAAGCGTACGAGGAGCACGGGCGGCGCTTCTACCGCCTTGCCGCCACGACCGGCGCCGCGGGCGCCGAGGGGCGGGTGCTCGTGGCGCTCGCCGACGACTTCGGGTCGGCCCGGAAATCGCTCGAGCTGCTCTCCGACCGCTACCTGCGCTGGAGTCCGGTTCGCTGGTTCCCGGCCTTCGGGTAACCCCGTGCGGTGGCCGAGCCGCGCGCGGCGCGTCGGCAGCGTGCCGCGGATGTCTTAGCCCTCCAGATTACCGTTTACTCTAGAGTGCCGGGAGAGGGCGTGATGGCGGGAAGCACGCCTACCCCGCCGTCGTCCTCAACTGCCGGTACCGTGCGGGAGTCAGTCCGAACGCCGATTTGAACGCGCGGGTGAAGTGCGCCTGATCGGCGAATCCCGCGTCGCACGCGATCTCGACCAGCGGGTGCGCCCGATGAATCCGCTCCCGCGCAAACTCAAGGCGCCGCATCAGCAGATAGCGGTAGGGGCTGGTCCCGAACATGATCCGGAACTGCCGGGACAGGTCATAGCGCGACAATCCCGTGACGGCTTCCAGCTCCGCCGAGTGCACGATGCGGGTCCGCTCGGCGTCCAGGAACTGCCGCGCCCGTTCGGCGGCCCGGACGTCCACGCGCCGCGAGGCCGCGGGCCCGGCCCCGCCCCGCTCTCGCGCGATCAATCCTTCCGCCAGGTCCACGATGAGGCCGTCCGCCGCAAGCGATTCCAGGGGGGCGCGAAAGGCGCCGTCGATGATTCGGGACAGCCGCGCATCCATCACCACGGGCTCGCGCACGAACGGCAGCGGATAGGGCCTCCCGCGGAGCACGCTCACGGCCTCTCCCAGGAGGGAGGGATCCACGTACACGATCCGATACCCGAAGCCCTCGTCGGAGCCCGCGCGTCCGTCGTGAACCTCATCGGGATACAACACGCACACGTGCCGGGGAGTGCTCACGTGGACCGCGCCCCGGTAGTCGAATACCTGTACGCCCGAGTCGGTCACGCCGACGGCATACGTGTCGTGCCGGTGCTTCTGGTAGGCCTCGCCGGCGAACCACGCCCTGAACAACTCGACGCCGCCGACCGGCTTCGTACTGACGATCCGCCCCGCGACCGTCCCCCGGCGCGACCGCACGAGACCCTCGCCGGCCGATCGGGTTTGCTTAGGGCGCATCCTTCGCATCCTCGCGAGAGGCTTCAGGAGAAGTCGCCGCGGTCACCCAGGGTCGCGAAGGAAGCGGTGCCGGCGCGTGGGGAAAACCCCAACCATGAACCGGCGCATGCTCGACGCGTTGGACCTGTGGGTCGCGGAGCACGAAGGGTTTCGTCCGATCGGCGAGGGCGGGTATATCTTCCGCTTTCGGGCGACCCGGCATTGGGGACGGCGCCTGACCCTGGCGGACGGGACCCAGATCGGGCCCGGCGACAGGATCGGAGAGCTGCACATCGACAACCAGCGCGCGGCGGCCCTCCACCGGAACGGCCACGCCGCGATCCGCTTCCGCCACGAACTGCTCCGGGCGTTTCTGGCGCTGGCCGCGGACCTGGCGACCCGGCCCGAGTATCGGACGATTCAAGCCGTGGGCGGGGCGAGCCTGTTCTGGGAAGGTGCTGCGCAATGGGGGTTTGAGCACCGGCCGCTCCCGGCGTTCACGCGGTGGTGGCTCGCGTGGTGGGAGCGTTTCCTCCTCGCCCAGTATCATCCGGACGGGCAGCGCCGTCTCAGCGGCCGGCGGATGGAACTGCGGAAGGTGTGGATTACGCGCCGGGCCTTGCGGCGGCTGGCCGAGCGTGCCGCCTCGAAACGCGCGGCGGGCGGACCCGGGGCGGTACGGGAATCCGGCGCGGCACGGGGAACCGATGCGGCGGGCGCCGGCGGACGATCAGACGGAACCGGCAAGCAGGACCTGCAGCCGGACGATCTCGAAGCCGCGCGCCCGCAACCCGGCGATCATCCCGGGTAGCGCGGACCACGTCACCCGCGGGGTCGACGGATGGCCGCCGCGATCGTGCAGGTTGATGATCGCGCCGGGGTGGGCTCTTCGGACGACCAGCTCCGTCATCCGGGAGCATGAGGCCACGACGAAGAATCCCTCGGGGCGTACCGACCACAACACCCGCCGCTCGCCGATCTGCGCCGCCCGCAGGTACGCCGCCCAGTTGAACGTTCCCCACGGGGGACGGAAGTACAGGGGGACGATGCCGGTGACGGCGGCGATGGCGGCCGCACCGCGGTCCACCTCGGCGACCGTGGCCGCCGGAGAGAGTCCCCACAAATGCCGGTGGCTGTAGGTGTGATTGCCCACGTCGTGCCCGGCCGCGGCGACCGCCCGGGCCGCGGCGGCGGCGGCCTCGGCCCGCGAGCCGACCATGAAGAATGACGCGTGGACGCCGGCCGCCGCCAGCGCGTCCAGGATGCGGGGCGTGTACTCGGGGTCCGGACCGTCGTCAAACGTGAGCGCGACCATCGGACGCGCCGGGCCTCGCTTCACCACGCCGACGCTGAGGCCTTCCGTGACCGCGTACGCCCCCACCGTGTACCCGGCCGCGCCGGCGACCGCGGCCGCGGCCGCGCCGAGTCCGATCCGAAGCAAGTCAGACATCAGTCACCGTGGCCGCGTTCACGGCGGAACCGGCGCCGCGGCCGCGTCACGACGGAGCCGCGGCCGCCACGGATGCCCGCCGGGCAGGACCCGCCTCGGACGCGAGGCGGGCGAGATGCGTGACGACGACGCGCGCGGCGTCCGGCCGGGCAAGCCGGGCCGCG
>DASYZR010000179.1 GCA_035945995.1 bacterium | reverse complement strand
TCAAAGAAGTGCAGGATGACATCTGGCTCGTCAGCTTTATGGAGTATGATTTGGGCTACTTTGATCTCGAGACGCGAGTGCTGGAACCGCTCGAAAATCCGTTCGGGCCGAAAGTGTTACCCATGTCTTAGGTACAAAGTGTTACCGATGTGTCCGGGTTGGACCCAAATAAAGCTGGCGCGCCCGGAGGGACTTGAACCCCCGACCCGCTGCTTAGAAGGCAGCTGCTCTTTCCCCTGAGCTACGGGCGCGTTGCAACCATGATAACGCGCTCCCGGAGGCACGACAAGGCGTCACGCGTCGCCGCGTTCCAGGACTGGCCCCGCCCCCGCCGCAAACCAGTCCAGCGTTCGCCCGAGTCCCTCCCGAAGCGGAACGCGGGGCTCCCAGCCGAGCAGCGTGCGCGCCCGCGTAATGTCGGGGCACCGCTGCGTCGGGTCGTCCTCGGGACGCGGCCGGTGCACGATGGGACCGCGGCCGCGAGTCATCTCGAGGATGAGCGCCGCCAGGTCGATCACGTGGATCTCTTCGGGGTTTCCGACATTTACCGGCTCATGAACGTCGGAGCGGATGAGCCTGACAATTCCGTCCACCAGATCGGTGATGTAACAGAAGCTGCGCGTCTGGGCGCCGTCGCCGTGGACCGTGAGCGGCTCGCCCCGGATGGCCTGGGTGAGCAACGTCGGGATCACGCGACCGTCGTCCGGCCGCATGCGGGGTCCATAGGTATTGTGACAATACACCCCGTTTCCCGCCAGAAAATTCTCTGCGCCGGGCACGCAGAAATCGTACACGGCCGGAGTGAGCGTGCACGATCGGATTCCCTTGACAAAGGACCAGACGAGATCTCCGATCCGTTGCGCGTTGAGCGTCTGCCGCACGCCCCGGTCCCAGCAGAGAACGTCAAAATTGTCGAGTCCGCAGATCGTCAGCCTGCAAATTGGGAAGCGGCGCTCACCATACTTCCGCCGGAACGTCGTTTCGTACTTACCGAACGACGCGACGATCCCAAATCGCAGAAGAAGGTAATTTAGATCGACGGCAAGGCGTTCGCTCGTGGTGTCGAAGCACAGCTCCTTGCCGATCTTGCCCCCGCTATGCGTGCCGTCACCGCACCGGAAGCCTTCGACGAAGTGCTTCGCCCGGTGGAGTGGGAGTTGCATGACCCAGGGTGGGATTCGCTTCTCACGAAGTCCAAGCAAACGCGTAAAGAGGAGGTGCAGCAGTTTCGAATGCGCGTAAATAGAAGGAGCATACCTCGTCGCTGAGCCGAGAGATCCAACATGGATTCCGAGCGTTCTTAGGATTTCCCCTGCGCGCCGCAGATAAATGTCGTCTGAGCAGAGTGAGATGAAGTGCACACCGTTGCCGGAATGCTCGGCTCCTTCCGCGAGAAATAGCCCGAGGACCCACAGCAGATCATCCGACAGGTCAAACCGGTTAGGCAGTGTCCGATTGGACCCCTCGTACGGACCAATGCCTGAGTCGGGGGGTACGTCCCAACCAAGTGCTCGCGTAACCGACAAGGGCATCTTGCTTTGAAGCACCCACTTCCGAGTAGCACAGCGGATCGTGTTGTGCTGGTTTCGGCCCTTTCGGTAACGCCCGGTATTCTTGAGGAGCCGGTGGATCTCGTCCCTCCGCTCAGTCACAAGACCACTGATGTTTGGATGATACACCGCCCATTGCCAGAGATCTTCAGGTCCCAGGGCATTTGCGATCTCCTCCGCAAGGTCGATGAAGGTGCGGTCACGCTCCACGACGGGCAAGTATCCGGCGATGGCGACGTGATCGCCCGCCCGTACCTCGCGGGCCGGCTTTGCCACCGGGCGGTCATCAGGCCCCTTGACAAATACACTGTGATCACCGGTCACCTTCACCGAGCGTCCGTATCGCAGCCGAAGCTCAAACGCGTCGGTGTGCGCCGCGCTACGAACAAGAGCCGTAGCCGTCCGAAGCCGAACTCTCAGAGTCTCCGGGTCGAACGCGGGAACGAGAACCATTCGGGGTCGGTTGGATTCAAGACGTATTCGAGTCGCATACTCGCCGACGGGCTCGATATGAATGTCGTCGTCATTGAAAACCACTACCGGCTGATCCGCAAGAACACTATTGAAAATCCGAACGATCCCGGTGTTCACGTCGTGGGAGCGATGATAGGCCATGGTCATGGCCTCCGCAAACCGCTTCGCCTCATCGTAGCAGCCGCGCGGCCCGATCGGGTTGACGTGGCCCCAGTACGTTTCGGGCTGCGGCGACACCTGAGGATCCCCGTAGACTTCGGACGTAGACGCCAGCACGAAGCGCGCGCGCTTGGCCCAGGCCAGGCCGAGTGTGATCCAGGTGCCGAGCGCCCCGGCCTTGAGCGTCTGGATCGGGTGGGCCAGATAATCGACCGGGCTCGCGGCGCTCGCAAAGTGCAGGACGACGTCGACGGCCCCGGGTACGTCGATCGGCGTGGTGATGTCGTGGCGGCGGAACTCGAAGCGGGGGCCGGCGAGATGCGCGAGGTTCCCGGCGCGCCCCGTGAGGAGATTATCGACGCAGACGACTTCGGCCCCATCGGCGAGCAGCCGCTCGCACAAGTGCGACCCGATGAAGCCCGCGCCCCCTGTGACTACGACCCGCATGCGGAGTCATCATAGCAGGAAAGTTCGCGGGAACGCTGGGCCGGCGCCGGCGGGCGCCTGCCGGCACCGGCCCGGAAGATTTCCTCGCCCTACCGGAGACGGACCGGCCGCCTGCCGGTGAAGAGCCGGAGTAGCCAGAGCAGGACGACCGCGCCGACCGCCGCGACCACGATCGACCAGACGTTCAACCCGGTCACACCCGGATGCCCAAGCGACCGGAAGATCCAGCCGCCGATGACGGCGCCGACCACGCCGATCAGCAGGTCGCCGGCGAGCCCGGCCGGGGCCTCGCCCGGCACGACCATCTTCGCCAGCCAGCCCGCGACCATTCCGACCACAATCCATGCGAGAAGGCTCATACGCTGCCGTTCCCTCGTCGTTGATGTCCCGAGGAGATTTTACCCGTGCGGCCCGCCGTCTGTCTCCGACGTCTCGGCGCCGAGCGCGCTCGGTTCGAGCTCGACGACGATCGCGTTCCACGCCGCGAGCAGTTCGCTCTCGTCCGGATACGCGCGGGCGGTCACCCGGCCGCGGCGGTGATCGCGCGTGATGATGATGCCGGCGGCATCCCGCAGCGCGGCCAGATCATCCGGATCGACCTCGTCCCGGGAACCCGCGTCGATCTCTTCCTCCACGCGCCGCGCGACCTCGGCGCCGTCGCGCATCAGGCCGGCCCACACGTCTTCCGCGAGGTCGCTCGTCTCCTCATCGGCGCCTTCTTCGGCCATCGTGTACAGCACGTCGTCGAGCGGCGGGGCGATAGTCCGGGTTCCGTTCATCCAGTCTCTCCCGTGCACCCAGGCTGAATCCAGAGGTTATCTTTCCCCCTATCCCAGGCGGTGCATCCACATGAGCGACGTCGCGACGGTGCCCAGGAATAACGCGGCGACCCCGACGGCCGCGAGGCCGCTTACTTCCACGGGGACGCGCTTCCAGCCGATCACCCGGCCCAGGCGGGAGTACACGCGGTTCAACTCGCTGCTCGACGAGACCCGCCAGTAGGCGCCGCCCGTGACCTCGGCGATCTCCTTCAACGTCTCCTCGTCCAGCCGCACGAAAATGCCGCGGCCGCCGAGCTCGAGAAATGTGCCTTCCGGCGAGCCGAGCCCGACCGTATAGACCCGGACATGCAGTTGACGGGCTACCGTCGCCGCGTCCTCGGGCGGCGTGCCCCGATTGCTTTGGCCGTCGCTCAACAACACCACCGTGGCCGGCGGCAGACGGTCCGCGTCCGGCGGCGGCGGGGGCGGAACGCCGGGCAATACCTCGCCCGCAGGCCGCTGACGCCCCGGCAGCGCGTACACCGCCTCGAGCAGTCCATCGCCGATCGCGGTCGCAAACTCGAGGTTCAATCCGTTGATCGCCTGAATCACCCGGTCGTGATCGTCGGTGGGCGGCGCGATGAGCGTGGCGTAGCTGCTGAACGACACGAGACCGACTTTGGCGCCGCGCGGCAGATTGCGGACGAACTCCACCGCGGCCTTCTTGGCCGCGTCCAGGCGGGTCGGCACGACATCGCGTGCCATCATGCTGCGGCTCACGTCCATGCTCAGCATGACGGCCACCTGGTTGTCCGGCACCGGGACGGGCGCCACCGGCCGCGCCACGGTGAAAATCACACCGCAGAGTGTCGCGAGATACAGCACCGCCGGGACGTGCCGCCGCCACCGCCCGCCGGCCGCCGCGGCGATCCGCGCCAGCTCCAGGGTCGGATACTGCACGCGCTCGCGGGCCGGCCGTCGCAGGACCCAGACGTACGTCGCCACGAGCACCGGCACGATGCCGTAGAGCCACAAGACCTTGGGCCAGAGAAAACTCACGGCAGCCGTCCCATCCACAGCATCGACAGGGCGCCACCGCCCAGCATGAGGACGCCGGCGCCCGCTACGAACAGGGCCGACACTTCGGTCTTGCGTTTCTCCCACCCGATGGTCCGGCCGAGCTCGCGGTAGATGCGCTTGAGGTCGTCGGCCGTGGGCGACATGTAGAACCTGCCGTCCGTGATTGCCGCGACCTGCGCGAGCAGCGTCGGGTCAAACGGCACCAGCACCATCTGTCCCTGGTAGTTGAAGACGCCGCCGCCCGGGGTCCCGAGGCCGATCGTGTAGATCTTGACTTTGAGCTGTTTGGCCAGCGCCGCCATGCGAATCGGATCCGCGGTGCCGGCGTTTTGCCCCCCGTCGGTCAGGAGAATGATCGCCGCCGGCGGCAGGTCCGCCGGTGATGTCCCCTGGCCCGGCGTACCGGCCGGAGGCTGGGCCTGACCCGGCGGCGCGCCGAGCGGCGGCTGGCCAAGCGGTGACTGCCCCAACGGTGACTGGCCGAACGGCGTATTGCCGCCCGACCCTTGGCCGGACGCGCCGGGCACGCTCGGCGCACGTCCCGGGACCGCGCGCAGCGAGGTCGCGATGCCGTCCCCGATGGCCGTCGCTTCCTGTGTCTTGAGCCCGGCGAGGGCGTCGCGCACTGCGCCGCGGTCGTCGGTGGGAGGAACCACCAGGGTCGCATAGGTGCTGAACGTCACCAGTCCCACCTGGGGCCCGGGCGGAAACACGTCGAGGAATCCCAGCGCGGCCCGGCGCGCGGCGTCGAGCCGCGTCGGCTGCAGATCGGGCGCCGCCATGCTCCCGCTGGTGTCGATGGCCAGGATCACCGTCGCGCGGTTGACCGGCAGCGGCACCGCCATGACCGGCCTGGCCGCGGCACTCAGCAAGAGCCCCAGCGCCGTGAAGTAGAGGCCCATAGCGATGTGGCGCCGCACCGCGGGCAGGCGCACGGCGATCTGCGCGAACAGCGGCGCTTCCGCGAACCGCTGGGCGGCCGTCCGGCGGACCCGGCGCACGCCGAGGACGTAGGCGAGGATCGATGCCGGCAAACAGGCCAGCGCCCACAGCATTACCGGCCAGGTAAACTCCATCGCCGCCGCCTTCTCAGGGTGATGAATCGCAGCAGATCGTCGACGAGCCGGGCCCCGGTCGACAGCGTCAGGACGTCGACACCCGTCCGGCGAAAGACCGCGGCCAGCCGCTGGTCCCGCTCGGCGACAAGCGCCCGGTGGGCCTGCCGGACGCGCCGGTCGGAGGTGTCGATCCAGAGCTGCTGGCCCGTTTCGGGATCGTGCAGGTAGATGCCCCCGACGTCCGGCAGCTCGCGCTCGCGCGGGTCTTCGATGCGCACCGCGATGATCTCATGCCGGCGGCCGAGCTCCGCGAGCGCCTGCTCCCACCCGGCCGGCGAGTAGAAATCGGAGACGAGGAAGACCAGCGACCGCCGGCGGGCCAGCCGCCCGAGCTGGCGCAGGACCACGCCAAGATCCGTCGGTCCCCCGCCCTCCATGGTTCGCACCGCGGCGAGATCCCGTACGACGCGCAGCGCCTGCAACCGCCCCGTCCGGGGCGGAATGAATGTGACGCCGGCCGGGGTGGGAAACACGAGGCCGCCGACCTTGTCGCCGTGGCGTGTGATGATGTAGGCGGCAACCCCCGCAAACTCTGCCGCGAGGTCCCGCTTGAGTTGCCGGATCGTACCGAACTGCATCGACGGGGACAAATCGACCAGGAGCCAGGCCGTGAGCTCTTTCTCCTCACGGTACTGCCGCACGAACAACTGGTTCATGCGCGCGGTGACGTTCCAGTCGATCCGGCGGATCTCGTCGCCGGGCTGGTACTCCCGCACCTCGGCGAGGTCGAGGCTCGGACCGTAGAAGATGCCGCGATAGTCGCCGAAGAGAAATCCGTCGAGCCGCCGCACGACCTTGAACTCGAGCCGCCGCAGAATCCGCTCCGGTGTCTCGACGCCCGGTCCGGGCGCCGCCTCCCGGCGAATGCCGGCCTGCCCCGCGCCAGACAGGGCGCCAGGCGGGGCGCCAGACGGGACGCTGGGGCGGCCACGGCGGGCGAACGCGAGACGCATGCCGCCGCCCTCTACTTCTCGAGCGCCGCCGCGGGCTTGGCGTCGCCGTACGGATCGCCGATGTGGACGCGCGGCGTGGGAACTGCCTCCATCATCCGCTGCAGCAGGTGGTCGGCCGTCATCTCCTGCGCCAGGGCCTCGTAGGACAGCACGAACCGGTGGCGCAGCACCTCCGGGGCGAGATCCCGCACGTCCTCGGGCATGGCGTACTCGCGGCCGCGCAGCAGCGCGAGCGCCTTCGCGCCGATGATCAGGTTGAGGGACCCGCGCGGGCTGCTGCCGTAGGCGACGTAGCGCGCGAGTTCGGCGAGGCCGAACTCCTGCGGCGTCCGCGTCGCCGTCACGAGGTTTACAGCGTACTCGTGCAGGCGGGGGTCGACGTATACCGCGTCGGCCACCTTCTGCAGCTCAAACAGCTCCTCGATGCCGATCACGCGGTTCACCTTCGGCGCCTGCTCGGTGATCCGGTCGATCACGGTCATCTCTTCGTGAAACGTGGGGTACGAGATGACCACCTTGAACATGAACCGGTCGACCTGGGCTTCGGGCAGCGGATACGTGCCCTCGCTCTCGATGGGATTCTGCGTCGCGAGCACGAGGAAGGGATCGGGGAGCGTGAACGTGTGCTTGCCGATCGTCACCTGCCGCTCCTGCATCGACTCGAGCAGCGCGGACTGCACCTTCGCCGGCGCGCGGTTGATCTCGTCGGCCAGCACGAGGTTGGCGAACACGGGACCCAGCTCCACCTCGAACGTGCCGGACTGCTGGTTGTAGATCCGCGTGCCGATGAGGTCGGCCGGCACGAGGTCCGGCGTGAACTGGATGCGCTTGAACTGACAGTCGAGCACCTGCGCGGTCGTCTTGATCGCCAGCGTCTTGGCGAGGCCCGGGACGCCCTCGATCAAGATGTGCCCGCGCGAGAGCAGCGCGACCAGAATGCGTTCCAGCATCAGGTCCTGTCCGACGATGACCTTCTTGATTTCGTACAGGACGTTCCGCATCGTGCTCGCGGCCTGCGTGTACGTTTCGGTGGGGTAGCGGAGGACGCGCGTGCGCTCCCGCGGTGCCTGGTCTGCCACGTCGATCACCTCGTGGAGGATCGGTGCTCGGGTATTTAGGGACACGGACGCGGGTCCCCTTTTTCTTCCTTCTTGCCCCGCTATGAGGTAACGTCCGCCCCCGGCGCCCGGCGTTCTCAGGGACGATACCGCCCCGTTACGAACGGGCGTAGCGGCGCCGGCAGGGCGGCTGCCTCCCCGCCCGCCCGCACCGGCACGGCCAGGATGCCACGGGCCGCCAGCAGGGCGCGCGCATCCCGGCCGAGGAGGAAGCCGACGAATCGGACGGCGCCCCCGGCGTTCCGGGCCGACGATGGGATAGCCACGGTATAGAGGATCGGCGCGCCGTGGTGCACGCGACCCTTGGGGTCGGCGTACGACACCTTCGCGTAGGCCGCCGCCCAGGCCGGATCCCCGAGATTGATCGCCGGCGGCAGCCCGATGTAGGGAAGGTGTTGCGCCACCGCCTCGACCAGGTAGAAGAATCCCGCGTCGAGTTGCCCGGACGCGAGGCGCCCCAGCAGCGCCTCTTCCGGAAAGATCTGGACGGTGTTCTCGTCGCCGCCGAGCAGCCGCTCGGCGAGGCCGGGCTCGTGATAGTATTGCTCGGCGAGTCGAAGCACGAAGAGCGTGCGATACCCCTTTGGATCGAGCATCGGGTCCGTTCGCCCGAGCCGCAGTCCGGGCGCGGCGAGGATGCGGAACCATGCCCGGCTCCGCGACGCCGCACTCCCGGCGCCGGGGCCGGGGTCGACGGCGCGCCCCAGCCGGGGCGCGAACGGGCTGCCGGGCGCATAGGCGACCACCATCGTGGTGCTGCCGAAGGCGAGGAACCACGGAACCGACGGTGCGCCGGTCCCGGACGCGAGAAGAGTGTTGACGGCCGGGTCGGCGCTGACGAACACGTCGGCGGGGACGAGGCCGTCGCGGATGAGGTACGCCAGGGCGGTCGATCCACCGGCCCGCCCGAGTACGGCGATGCCCGTCTGTCGGGTAAATGCCGGGGCCAGGTCGCGTTCCATGATGTTCACAAGCGAGCCGGCATACAGCACTCGCACAGGCGCCTCGGCCGCCGCGGCGGGGGCGCGGTCATCTCCGGTCACAAGCGCGGCGGCGAGGATGATCGCCCACGCCGCGAGCCATCTCGCCGCGGTCGGCCCTCCCGTCCGGCTCATGGTAGCGTCGAGACGGGCGTCCGCATCATCGTCTCATCCTCCTGGTCGAGAACGTGGACGGCTTCGTCGGGAATTGACACATCGACGAGGGTCCCCGGCGCGGGGACCGATTCGGTCACCCACGCTTCGAGCTCCATCCCGTCGGTCACCAGCAGCACGGTCGCTCCAACGCGCCTCGGGAGCACGCGTAGGACGCGCGCGTCCACCCCGCCCGACCCGGCCGGTCGTAGACGGACGTGATCCGGGCGCACGCACAGGCTCACCGGACCCTGGATCCCGGGGGCGAGCGGCCGGAGCAGAAACGGGCCGGCCCGCACGACGGCGCGGGGCGGCTCCCGCCCGACGAGGCGGCCGGCCAGCACGTTGGAGGCGCCGACCAACCGGGCGACGGTGGCGGTTCGCGGGTACCTGGCGACATCCGCGGGCGCGCCGGTCTGGACCACGCGTCCGGCCACGAGAACCACGATCGTCTCGCCGAGGACGTGGGCTTCGTCGAAGTCATGCGTCACGAGGACCAGCGGCAGGTCCCGCGCCTCGACGAGGGCGATCAGGTCCCGCCGCAACTGCTCGCGCACGGCGGCGTCGACGGCGGCAAACGGCTCGTCGAGCAGCAGCGCGCGGGGATCGCTGCCCAGGACACGCGCGAGCGCCACACGCTGCCGTTCGCCGGCCGACAGGTCCGCCGGCCGCCGGTCGCCGTAGCCCGGCAGCCCCACGGCCGCGAGCAGCGCCAGCGCCCGCGTCGGTTCGCGCCCCCGCCAGATGGGCCGCATCCCGTACATGACGTTTGCGGCGGCGCTCAGGTGGGGAAACAACGCGTCGCCCTGGAGCACCGCGCCCACCCGGCGCTCCCACGGCGGCACGTTGATCTCGCGCGCCGTGTCCAGCAGGACCGCGTCACCGACCTCCACGTACCCGCGTGGCGGGACGAGAAAACCGGCCATGCACTGCAGCGTCATCGTTTTCCCGGCCCCCGACGGGCCGAACAGCACCGTACGCCGGTGCGCGGACCGGAACGCGACGTCGAGGACGAACGTCCCGACGCGGCAGGTGGCGGTGACGTTCACCATGACCGGCCGGCCGTGCCGCCGAGACGGCGCACCGCGCCGACGGCGGCGAGCGCCGCGATCCCAACCACGGCGAGGACCGCGGCGATCGGAAGCGCCGCCCGCAGGCCCTGCGCCCCGAACTGTACGAACAGGTAGACGGGCAGGGAGTACGGGTGGTACGCCAGCATCACGGTCGCGCCGAATTCCCCGAGCGCCCGCAGCCACGTGAGCGGCAGCCCGGCGAGGATGCCGGGCCACGCCAGCGGCAGCGTCACGCGGAAGAACGTCCGGAGCGGCGGAACGCCAAGGGCGTACGAGGCGCGCTCGAGGGCCGGATCCACGCCCGCAAAAGCGACGTGCGCGGCGACGACGAGAAACGGCGCGGCCACGAACACCTGCGCGAGCACGATGCCCGGCCACGCGTCCGCGATCTGGATCCCGCGGCCGTCGAGCCACGCGCCGAGGAGCCCGCGCGGCCCGAAGATGGTCAGCAGCAGCAGGCCGCCCGCGAGCGGGGGGATCACCAGCGGCAGGTAAACGGCCGTGCCGACGACGGCCTTGCCCGGAAAGTCGGCGCGCGCGAGGACGTACGCAAGCGGCACTCCGAATAGGGCCGCGACGGCCGTCGACAGGGTCGCCGTCCCGATCGAGACACCAACCGCGCCGGCGCCGATCGCGTCGCGCGCCGCGGCGAGGGTATCCGCCCGGTTGAGCGCGCTGAGGCCGGCGACGAACGGGACGGTGAGGTAGACGACCAGCACCGCGCCGAGCGCGGCCAGGATCACCGGAAGGCGCCGCGAGGCGTCCGCGGGGCGCGGGCCGGGGCGGACCGCGGGCGCGCCGCCCAGCAGGCCACCTTTCGCCTGCCGCCGCCCCATCACTCCCGTGACCTCGGATGCCGCTCGGCGTCCCATTCTTCCGACCAGTATACTGGACGCAGCGCGGCGTGAAAAACGCGCATCCGCGGCGCACGGGGCGGCCCCGCGCCGCACGCGGGGCAGGGGACATGAAGAAACCGGGGCGGCCGACGGCCGCCCCGGTTCAACGCTGACGGTGAGGCTACTGCAGGGTCGTGTCGACCGTCGTCGACGGCGACCGGGCCGTGCCCGTGTAATCGACCTGGACGGCGGTGATCGTCACGTTCACCCCACGCACCGGCGGCGCCTGGTTGAACGTTGCCGACCAGTTCCCGTTCGCGTCCGCGGTGACCGTCTGTGTGCCGAGCGTCCCGTGAACGTTGAAGAGGAGCAGGTTTCCGGTGTAGTCCGCCTGCACCTTCACGAGCGATCCCGGCGCCGCGGTGCCCGTCACGGTGAAGGGCGTCGAGATGCCGCTGCCCGCGGCCGGGCTGGTGATGATCGGCGCCCCGCCCGAGGCGGGCGGAACGAGCGCCGATGCGTTGATCGACACCGGCGCCGGCGCCGTGGCCGTTATCAGCTGCCCGGTCGGCGCCGTGAGACTGACCACCACGCTGGAGTTGACGACGTAGTCGCCGGGCCGGACCGTGTAGGTGCCGATGTAGGTGCCGGGTTGCGCGGATTCAGGCATCGGCAGGCCGGCGCGGAGTCCATTGATCGTGAACGTCGCCGTCCCATGCGCGGGTCCCGTCGCCACGACCGTCATCACATCGCCGGCCACGAGCTGCCGGCCGGTCGGTGTAACGGTCACGGACGTAATGACCCCGGGCGAGGCGGGGGTCGGCGCCTGCGCGAACGTCGCCGCCACGTTCTGAGCCGTGCCGCTCTGGTCGGCGGTGACCTGGACCGTGTCGCCCGGCTGGAGTGCTGCGAGGGAGACCGGGCCGCTGACGCCCGTCACCGCGTTGGTGCGAATGATCGTCGTCCCGGAGACCACATTGTACGTGTAGATGGCGCCCCCGGAGGCCTGGACTACGAGCTGTCCGGGGTAGGTTGTGGCCGCCACCCGCACGATCGTCCCGCTGACGATCGACGGCGTGGAGGCCGCCGGCGGATACGCCGGTGCCGGTGGATACGCCTGCGACGGCGGCACGCTCACCGGAGGCGGTGCTGCCGCCCCCTGACTGGCGATCTGGACCGTGTAGCTGGCCGCGTCCCAGTTGACGTTGGCGCCGAGCGTCTGGCTGATGAAGCGCAGCGGTACCATCGTCCGGCCGCCCACGAGCATGGGCGGGACGTCGAGAAACTGCGCCTGTCCGTCGACGAACGCCTGCGGCGACCCGATCCGGAGCGAGACGCTTGTGGTGCCGCGTTGGGCGAGGACCGTCTGCGATGCCGGATCCCACGCCACGGTCGCGCCGAGCCGTTCAAACACGCCTCGGAGCGGCACCAGCACCCGCGCGTTGGCGATTACCGGCGGCTGGTCGAAGTAGACCGGGCTCCCGTCGACGAAGACCTTGACGTAGGGCGCCGACGTTTGCGCGGCGGCGAGGCCGACACCGAGCGCCAAGACCAAGGCCAGGCCGATGAGGACCTGCTGTGGTCGGTGACTTCGCATTGCCGATCACCTCTCTTTCCTTCCACGGCGTTGCTTTTATATTGTTTCCACCCGCGTCGGGTGCGTGCACTGCCCCATGCGTTGTGTCGTCTACCGTCTTCCCCCGTTTCTCCTCCAAAACATCGGGGGGAGGGCGGAACCGCCCTCCCCCCGGTCGACGATTCAGCCGATTCGGCCTACATGCCCTTCTGCTGATTGACGATGCGGACCGCCTCCGGCCGAGTCAGCCACTGCCCCGTCTGCTGGAAGATGAGGTACCGGAGGTACCCGGGCAGGGACATGAAGTTGGCTTCTGCGAAGAACTCCTTCAAGTTCGCCACGCTCGGATACTGACCCGGCGTCGCGGTCGACGGCTGCGTGGCCGGCTGTGTGGCTGGTTGCGTGGCCGGCGGCGTGCTGTAGGTCTGCGCCATTGCGGCGCCGGCCAATGTGGCCGAGAGAATCATTACGCCGAGGACGAC
>DASYZR010000178.1 GCA_035945995.1 bacterium | reverse complement strand
GGCAAGCCGCAATACACGCGGCTCGGCCGCTTGGTGATGCTGATTTTCGATCCGGCGGCGATGAATCTGCCGCCCACGACGGACCGCAATATGTTTCCTCCCGTCAACGCAATCGACTGGCAGGGTAGTCCCGAGCGGCCGGGGCCGTGGCTCGGGTTGTCCGAAGACCATCAGGACCTGCTGCTGTTTTCCGACAGCGGCCACTGGCGCGGCGCGGTGCGGCATCCGCCCGACATCAGAGACACGCGCGGGCTCTCTCCGGGCGGGCCGGTGGACTGCGAGCAGCGTTATCGCGATCGAAGTTGCGAGGTGCTGCGCAATTCTTCTTTTCTCATCATCGAGCCGGTGGCGGAGATCGTGTTCAAGCCCTGGCGGGTCCCGAGTTGGGCGAAGATCCGCGCCGGCATCGATCACTACGACCGGAAGATGAGCTTCCTGATCGATCCCTCGTCAGGCGAAGGGCACCTGGTAGGCGGAGGGTTCACCATCGGCGCGGCGTTTTAGAGAGGCGAATCATGGCCAAGGCTTACGTAGTCGGAAATCCCAAGTCCAAGCGCCCAGAGAAACGGTCGCAACGGGGAACCTCTGACGGTCCTCGTCGTCAAAAACGCACCAATCCACTTGAGGCGGTGATCACGGGTCTCGGTTTCAACCCTCACCGCGAAAGGAGCAGCATGGCAAAAAGCAAATCAAAAAAGAAAAGCCACGGCGGCGCCTCAGCGGGAGCGCTGGCGCGACGCCACTCGGGAGGCAACCCGCACCAGACGCGTCATCACCGCCACGCGAAGAATCCCATCCTTCCGGCCGGACAGACCTGGCCGAAGGTGGGCGCGATGGTGGTGGGTGGCGCGGCGGGCGGAGTGGGAACTGTCTGGATCCCGAGCCTCGTGCTCGGGTCGAAGGACGTCGGCTTCTTCGGCTACGTCATGAACTTCATCGTGGCGGTGCTGGGAGCGATGGGCTTGAACGCTGCCGGCTTCCCCAACGGAGCTGTGGGCTGGCTGATCGGCGGAGGCGTGGCCCTGGTCGGGCGCGTCATCGATGATCAGACCGGCAAGCAGATCATCGAGTTCTCGGCTCCGATCGGCTCCGCGGCGCCCGGCACTGCCGGACTCGGGCAGTTCTACCGGACCGGCCAAGCGTACTTGCCGACCGGATCGCAAACTGATCTCACGTCCGGGCATCAGCGCATGTCCCAGGCTCCGCCTGTGGTTGTGCAGGCGGCGCCGGCGGCGGTGAAGACGGGCATGGGATGGTCGGCGCAGTTCCGTCGCGCCGCTTGAGATTCACTCCGGGGCGGATCCCGCGTTGAGTCCGTTGGGTCCGCTCCACCTTTAGCTTTTTCCGCCACGGCGGAGAACCCCAGGGCTTCGCGGCCCTGGAATCCAAGCCCGGCTGAGGCCGGAGCCTTTTGAGAGGTACCAAATGAGGAACTTCATCGAAGTCGATGAACAGGAACTCGGCCGGCCTCATGTTCGCCGGCGGAATCCCATTTTCCAGGGCGCGATGCCCGCCAGCCCTGCCACACCGTCGAACGGCCCGCTGTTGACCTTCGACATTCTGCGGCAGGATCTCTACACGTTCTACCAGGCCGCGGTTGCCACCGCGCTCACCGCGCAGACGCTCTTCCAGCAGGGCATCGGCGGCTTCTACACTCCGATCGGCGGGACGGCGTTCCAGTTGACCGAGCTCCACACCAACCTGATCGGGACGGGGACTCAGCTCCCCAACCCGCAACGGTTCATGACGCAGGGCATCTTCCGCCTGGTGCGCGAAGACATCCTGCCGAAGGACCTGGTGATGTGGAATTTCGGCACGCTGGTCAATCTCACCATCGGCGACACCACCAAGAAGTATTGCACCGCGCAACTGGCGTTGATCCCGCAGAACAACGCCATCCAGGTGCAGGTGTCGGGCGGCGCGGCCGCGCAGACCGCCCCGGCCAATGCCTCGACCTTCGCCACCACGGGCTGGCCCGTGACTGACAACTTCTATGCCTTGCTCGCGAGCGGATTGCTTGACCCGGACACCGGCCAGGAGATCAAGGACGCGGGCATCACCATCGACCAGGGGCAGAACTTCGGGCTGATTCTCGACCCCACTCTGGGAAGCGGCGCGTTTTCGACTTACACCACCGCGACCAGCGCCACGGGCGGGACCGGGATTCAGGCGTACTTCCACCTGAAAGGAGTCCTCGGCCGGAGCGTGCAGTAGCTCGCTTGCGTGAGGTGGTGGTCCTGGGCATGGGCCTCCTCCTTCCACCTCATGCGCGACTGCGGATTGCCGCCCGCTCGGGCTTCGAGCTCGCACACGGGCGGCGATCCCGGATCTAACTAAACGTGGCGATGAGGTGAAAACTATGAGCCAGGCGCAAACCAAAGAGCTTTGTCCTGCCTGCTCCGGCAACGGGGCGGTGGGGAACGTCGCCACGGGACATGCCATGACGTGTCCGGTCTGTAGCGGCGCCGGCGCAATCACTAAAGACAGCCGGTTTCGAGCGCCGTTCCACTACGTCTTCGGCGGCGTGGCGGGCGCCTTCCAGGTCTTGACGGGAGGCAAGGCTAACTTCCCCAAGCAGCTCGCCAACGATTGGGAATGGGAGATGATCTTCATCATGGGCAAGGCCGACTATCCCGCGGGAGTGGCCTTACAGCTTCAGGACACCGGTTCCCAATTCAACTTCTCGGACCAGCCGGTCGCCTTCAATGATTTTGTCGGCAACGGGCAGCTTCCCTTCCCGATCGGCCTGCTGATTGACGACGGGCGCGGGTACCGCTTCGGCCGCAAAACCTCGCTCAACATGCTGGCGGTGGATATCGGCACGATCGTTCAGCCGAGCGTCGTGATCGGAAACGGCAACGGAGCGGCGGTGACCTTCACCGGAACACTTGCCCCGACCGGGTCCATCGGAGGCCCGGTTCTTCCGGGATCTGTGACCGTGACCGACCCGCCGGGCGTAGTAAGTGGAACCGACTCGGGAAAGAACGGGCAGATCGCGGGGACGAACATCACCGGGACCGTCAACTATCAGACCGGGGCGATCTCCGTCACCTACTCGGCGGCGCCGGCGGCCGGAACAGCCATCACCGTGGCCTGGACCGCAGGCGTGGCCACCAACAACGTCGAGATCGATTTGTGGGGTCACGCGCTCCTTGAAGAGCCTCCCGCGAAGAGCGGGCGGATGCCCCTGGCAGCGTAACTTCTCCTCGAAGAGCCCAGCTTGGCCGTTGCCGGGGCAGCACGCGGGAACGGCCACCTTCGAAAGGAGACTTTATGGATCTCGGAGAGAAAGTTCAAATCACCGGCGGATCGATCCCTGGCACGAATTTCAAGCTCGACGGCGCGATTGCCTCCATCGTCGGCATCGAGGAGGACGGACGCGGCCCGCAGTGGACGAGGGTTCACGTAGAACTGATGAGCGGATCCTTGGACGGCCAGATCATCGACGTGCGCCCCGATCAGCTAGCGCCCTACTCCGGCGCTTTGCCACGCGCTCCGAAACCCTGGACGCCAGGGAATCCGCACCCCAAGATTCGTTACACGGGCGCGACGGGGTCAAAGCCCACACCTGAGCCTCCTCCGCCGCCGCCGCCGCCGCCGCTGGACAAGGTCGAGGGAGCGAAGGGGTCAGAGCCAGAGCCAACACCTGAGCCTCCTCCGCCGCCGCCGGACAAGATCGAGTAGCCTCGGCTCGTCGGCAACACATGGCAGCTTATATGGGCGTTTGGCTCACATATCGCGGCATGATGACTCCCGGCTTCGTTCCGCGCCGCCGCGAGCGCATGAAACTGATCGGCTCACGGCCTTACATTGCCGTGATCCCGTGGAGCCTCGCCGCGCAGGCGACGGACTCTTTTTTCACCGTCGCGCCTGGGTGGTTCAAGGTGTGGGGGGCCACGGCCAGCAGCATTCAGCCCCAGGGCGCGGAGGTCTTGCTGTACGACCCGCTCCGCAAGCGGCCGCTCTCGGATGGGCCGCTCTTCCAGGGCAGCCAGGCGGGAACCGCGGAAGAGCCGTTTTTCTTCAAGCGGCCTTATCTGTTTGAGCCCGGGCAGCGGATTCTCGCGAAAGTCGCCAATCTCTCGACGGTCGCGAACAGCGGCCGGTTGAATCTGTGCGGCTTCGTTCTTCCCGGACGTCCGGACCCGAAAGACATTCCGCCCATTACGTCGCTCGGGCTCGGTGATGGGCAGCCTGCAACCTCTCCCGAGGGCTACCGCATGGTGCAGCGGCCGCCGTGGATCGAGATGCCGAGCTCAGGCGAGCCCTTCAACCTGAGTGGAACGATCCGTATGCCCGCCCTGGGCGTGACGGCGACGATTGTCAGCATCGTGGCCGGCGTCGGACGCAGCGGCGTGATCAATCGCCTCGCCAATCAAGTCATTGGCGGCGGGTGGACGGACGGCGACGGAAACCTGGTCTTTCAGATCACGCGCAACGGCATCCCGGAGCGCGATCAGCAAGACCTGCTCTCGTCGCTCGGCGAGGTCATCGAGCCCTCACCCTTCGGTCCGTTGCGAATGACAGAGAACGACGTCATCGCGCTTACCGTGTTCAATAA
>DASYZR010000177.1 GCA_035945995.1 bacterium | reverse complement strand
GATCGCGAGAACCGTGAATTTCCGAAGGAGCGTAAGTATGGCAGCTACGACCTGCAGACATCTGGATCAAATCCGCCGCGTGTCCCCGTCCGGAACGGGCTGCAAGGAGTGCCTGGAGATGGGCGACACGTGGGTGCACCTCCGATTGTGTTTGACATGCGGACACGTCGGATGCTGCGATGACTCGAAGAATCGTCACGCGACGAAGCACTTTCACGCGACGCGGCATCCGATCATCCAATCGTTCGAGCCCGGAGAGGATTGGCGGTGGTGCTACATCGATGAGATCGTCCTCTGACGACGAGGAAGGGGAGCGATCATGGATCTCAGCCTCGTGATCCTTCGGGTGGTGTTCGGTCTTCTCATGATCGGTCACGGCACCCAGAAGTCGTTGGGCTGGTTCCGGGGACCGGGATTCCAGGTCGCGTCCGGGTTCGTCGCCTCTCGGGGCGATCGCGATCGCGGCGGCGATGCTGATGGCGAATCGCGGGATTCCACTGGCCGAAGTTTTGGGTATCGGAGGGCGGGTACGAACACCCGCTCATCATGCTCACGGCCGCGGTTGCCGTTGGGATCTCCGGCACATTCGCGATTTCGAACGCCTCGCCGGAATGACCGGTTACTGGCGGGGCAAACCGCCGAGCTGGCCGGTGTGCGCGAGCGCTCCGACCAGATTCAGGATAAGGCGGACGGCGAGGCGGCACGTCATGTACTGGGCGTCGATATCCGGCACGATCTCCACCACGTCAAACCCAACCACGCGGCCGCGGGCCGCGACGCCGCGCAGCAGCCCCGTCACTTCGTCGTACGTGAGGCCCCCGAACGCCGGACTGGCCACGGCAGGGGCGATCGATGGGTCGAGCCCGTCGGCATCGAGCGTGATGTAGTACCGGTCCGCGGCAGGAATCCGGCGAAGCGCGGCCTCGACGCCGGCGCCGTGAACCTCCGCGGCGCCGATCAGCGCCGAGCCATAGGTGCGCGCGTCGTCGAACTCTGGGCGCCGGGCACTGCCGAATCCCCGAATTCCGATCTGCGCCATACCGCGTATCCAGGGCATCTCGGACGCGCGCCGCATCGGGCTGCTAAGCCCTTCCCGGATGCCCTCCCTTTCGTCGCGCCAATCGATGTGCGCGTCGATCTGCACGAGACACATCGGCTTCTGCTCCCCGTAGGCGCGGAGCACAGGGATCGGGATCGAATCGTCGCCGCCGATGACGAACGGCACGGTGCCGCGGCCAAGGATCTCCTTGATCGCCTCGGTCGTAGCGCGCGAGTTCTCGCCCCACCGCCCCGGGACCATCGCCACATCGCCGCAGTCAACAATGCGAACGGATCGTCCGGCGAACAGGTCTCCGCCGAATTCGAAATCGTAATGGGTCGCGTACCAGGGAACGTAGGCCATGGACTGCGCGCGCACGGCGGCCGGAGTCAGGCTTTGCCTGGCGGAGATAGATAGATCATAGGGCACGCCGAAGGGTACGCCGATCACGGCGACATCGGCCTCGAGCGTACGCAGATCGGCGCACCGCGCCACATCGAGAAATGTCGGGCGGCCGGCCGGGACCGGCGTGAGGCGCGTGGACACGGCTGCTCTCTTCTCCCCCGGCATGATCTGCCCCTGGACGTCGCCACGGCTCTTCCCGGGCGCTGCACCGTGCGGAAAGCCTTGATTTATAAGGTTCATCCGGCATTTCCGGGAATGCCTGAAAACGCGTCCAAGATCTTGAGGAAGAAGTAACCGTTGTCCCGGTGGCCGTAGGCCATGCGCTTGAGCACTTTAATCTTATTGGTCACGCCTTCGAGAAGACTGGTGTGCAGCGGGTACCGGCAGTGCGCCGGCCATGCATCACCTTCGGGCTTCGCTTACTTGTTGGGTCTGAATGCCAATCGGTTCCGCCATTCAGTACTCCATTGGTCTGGTCACTTGCCATCTAAACCGGTACAGCGCCGACCTCGCCTGGCCGTAGCGATCAAGCCCCCTCGCCGCTGGAAACTTCCTACTGCACGGCGCAGACGCTTGCGAACGGCATCACCCCCGAGGAGAGGGCTGGCAGGTACTGGTAATGAGCACGCAGGTATCGCGTCACGTTGGGCAACCACGCCTGATTCAAATGCGTTGGATCGTTCTCCGCCAACAACGGCGCATACCGATCCCGGATGAACACCAGGAGGTCCTCGGGGCGTCCCCGGCGCACCCATTCGACGTACCATTGATGCACCAGATCGGCCGTGGCCACCCGCGCCACGTTCTCCGGCACCGCCCCATGCCCCCCGTAAGCCCGCGCCAGGGCTTCGTTGCCGAACGACGGCACCTGTTCAGCGTAGTGGATGGCCTCCACAATGTCTTCGGGGTGGGTGAGGTAGATCAGTTCCCCAAACCCCAGAGCCACCGGCGCGGAGGCCGGAGTCACATGATACGTGAATCGCTCAGTGTCCAGGCGTGCGGCGTACACGTCGACCCGGGCCAGGTGCCCGATGGTCCCGATGAACCCCACCGAGGCCACCAGGAACATCCATCGTTTCCACGTCATGGCAATCACCTCAAGCAATCTGCGCCGCTTGGCGATTGACCTGTGTCGTGGGCGAATCTTAAACTTAAGCCCGGCCAAGACCAAGAGGATAGACCCCCAGTCTCAGACTTTACCTCCAGGGGCTAACCTCTCTCTTTAAGCGTGAGACCTCCGAGGTGTCCCTAAAGTTGGTGAAAATTCTCGTCGTTACGTTCATCCCCAACGCAGGCCAGACCCGGGTCGACCTCCGTCTTCTCAATCCCCCGTGTCGTTGGGTCCGCTGGAAATTGGTCCTTTCGCATGAAGACGCAGAAACGTGCGGCGGGCGGCGTCTGCACAGGTCCTACTTTGGCTTTTGTCAAACGCCTGGAAGCCCATGCCATTGGCGCTTGCGATTGCGGCGTTTGTGATTCCGCTCGGCTTCGACACGCTCGCGGTTATCTATCGCCCTGGGCCTATGCTCTCCGTCGCATATGATTGCACATCGACGCGGTCAGCCAAAGAAACGTGGTGCGCATCGGCAACGTCAGCCTGGAGCCCTCGAGTTGAAACCGTCAACCTGCGGCGTCGGTCTACGGCCCCCGCCACGTGATCTTGGCCAGCTCGCCGCACTTTCCCGGATGCGCAAACTGGAGCTCCGGGCTCGCGCGCACCCAGAACTCCTTGAGCGAATATTGGTCGAGTTCGTTGGCGACGAATCCCTGGGCCAGCATCACCTTCGGAAGGACTTCAGCTTTGGTCACGGGGTTGCGGATCGGGGCGAAGACGATCTTCAGCTGATCGTCGACGTAGAACTCAGTGTTCTTCCCGGCGAGTTTGACGGTGATGTTCGCCGGGTGCGGGCCGAGAACGTGTCCCCACGTCGAGGCGAAGATCGTCCATGGGAGTCCACCCGCCTGCCCGGAGACGATCTTGCCCAAGGCATCGCGCTGCTTGGGCGAGGCGTTCGTGTCGATGAAGATCGCCGCGACCCCATTCCCCTCGTGGATAGCGCCCGGCCACTTCACCGCAACGGCCGCCGTCAAGCCGTCGAGGCGCACGCTGCCATAAGCGCCGTCGGCGACTTTGAAGCCGACGGCTCCCTGGCAGAAGCCCATCGTAGGCCGGGCGTTGAAGTTACACGGACAGCCGTAGTCGCAGTTGCAGGCGAGGACGGAGTCCCCGTTGATATGCCAACTCGTCGGCGCCATGACCGCGCCCCTCCTTGTGATCCGGGCGATCCTATCCAGGTTTCTCCATGCGAAAGTGCGCCGTGCTTCGGCCCCGGCCGCCGGTGCCTACAGCCCGCCACCCGTTCTCCAGAGTTACCCCCGAAGTACACTTAACCAGCTTTCGGCGTCCACGTACGCGAGCGTTTGAATCGGCTGCTCTGCCGGAGAGCTTGCGCCTTCCAATTACAACGGGATCACCGCTGAGTGGATCGCCACCGCCGTCAAAACCACCCCATATCGGCCGGTTCTTCGCCTTCCGCGATGCCCGCATTAGCAAAGACGCGCAACCGGAGGGCCAAGCTGACAGGAACATGGAGTCGGCAGACCGGACCGTAGAGCGGCTTACATGGGTGGCACGCTGGCCGATCTTCCCAACCACGGCGTGATCAAGGTGGCCAGACCAAAAAGGACGAGGCCGAGGGCCGCCACCCGGCCGATGAGCGGGCCATGGCGGAAGATCTTCTCGGCAAAGATCACGGCCGCCAGTAGCACCATCCAACCCAGATTCATCAATCCTACCGCGAACAGCACGACCATGAGACCCCAGCAGCAGCCCACGCAGTAGGCACCGTGCCGAAACCCCATGATAAACGCGCCGCGATAGCCGGCGCGCCATGACTGGAGTAAGAAACTCAAGGGCGAGCGGCAATGCCGTAGGCAAATACCTTTCAAGGGGCTCCACTGGTTCAGGCCAGCCAGAACCAGCACAATCCCTCCGACCATCGGACTGTACGCCCTGAGACCGGGCGCCGTCATGCCCACGGCGGGCACCGCTAGTGAGAGCAGATAGGCGCCGACGCCGAAGAGACTCCAGATCGCCAAATAGCCGGCCAGGAACACCCAAGTCGGCACCGCCGACCCAACCGTGGTACGTTGGTTGCGCCCCACAGTAGAAAAGAGCGACACCATAGGCGCCACCGACGGGAACATCATCGCCACCATCATGCTGACCCAGACCAAAAGGAAGAGCAGGAACGGACTCGGTCCCATTGCCATGGCCCGCATGTCGGCCATGGTCCCCATCTCCCGGGCCTGGATTACCGTGATCGTCCAACCAACGGCCGTGAGCAGCAGCAATGCCAACCAGAGCCAGATCTGCGGCCGCTTGGATACGTCGAGCGACGGGGTTGCCATCGTGTCTTAGGCCTCGTGGGGCAGTCGCGGCCTGATCACGCGTTGGCCATATACGGCCTCAACGATCATGCGCCCCACGAGAACGGAGCAGAGTGTCCGTTCTTCCCATCGTTGGAAAACTCCAACCCGAAGGCCTTCACTCGTGCCTTTGTCGCTTTGGCGATCGTAAGCGTCGAGTTCGCTGGATGGAATGCCCCGGTGATTTTGGATACCTCTCCGGTCGGACTCCCTGGCGGCACGAAGTCCTCAATCTCAATCTCGGCGGCGTCGCCGATCTTCACTCGGTGCCGGCGCCCGTTATCCTCGTACTGAATGGACACAACCTCCATCCCCAACATCTCTCCGATAAGCGGGACGAGGCCTGCCATTGGTCCACCGAGCTTCCCGGAGAACACGGCACCAAGCTTTTCCTGTTGGCTCGGGGAGGCGGCTGCGTCCATGAACACACCGACACGCCAGTTGCCATCGAGCATCTGCCGCGGCGTGTCGGCCAGCACGGCGACAGTACGATTGCTGACATCCACTCCCTCGACCTCGCCCAAGGCGACATGGAACACGAGCACGACACGGCACCGCTCGTTGTCTGCGGGCATGGTCAGTCCGGAGGTGCTGCACGGGCAGACCATGTTGCAGTTGCAGTTTTCAAAGTACGTACCGTTGAGGCGCCATGCCATTACGCTCTGCCTCCTTTGCTTTGGACAATCAGGACTTTCCGCTTTGGCGCCTGCAGATCCCTCCCATCAGTGAGCCCAACTCGGGTTCTCGATGGTCGATTTCGTCACACCTCAGTTGCAGTTTCTACCACCGCTCAACACGGTACAAGCCGAACAGTCATACGCTAGTGCACCATAGCCCAAGTTCTAAGACAGAAGCAGGAGTTCCGGCCATGGGCCCGTATTCTCGGCTCCAAATTCACCGCAGCAAACGTCGCAGCAGAGGTCACAGCTACCATGGACGCAGTGATCGGTGTTCGTCGAAAGGGCCCTCCGCCTGCGATCGTCATCACGCTAACCCCCGCGGAGCGTGGCGCTCTTGAGCACCTCTGCCGGGCCGGCACGACCGAGCGCCGACTGGCCGACCGCGCTCAGGTCGTCCTTCTGGCCGTACTGGGGTGGGGCAATATGGCCATCGCCGCCTACCTCCATCGCAGCCGCTACTGGGTGGTGCGCTGGCGCCGACGCTTCGCCCGAGAACGCGTGGCCGGTCTCGACGATCGGCCGCGCAGCGGTCGCCCGCCGCGACTTTCCCCCCCTGCAACGGGTGGAGATCGTCGCCCTGGCCTGCACCCCGCCGGAGGAGGCGGGCCGGGCGTGGGTGCGCTGGTCGGTTCAGGCCCTGCATGATGAGA
>DASYZR010000176.1 GCA_035945995.1 bacterium | reverse complement strand
ATCAACGCGGAACGACGTCATGAGAACCGGCAAGAGGGGCGGTACTTTGAACTGGTTCAGGGAGGCGGCCACCCCTGCCAGGACCACGACGGCCAGCACAATCCACGGGTACCGGCGGGCAGAGACTCCCGTCAATGGTGGTCGCGCCGTTTCGTGGAGAACGGTCCCCTCGTTCGTAATCGCTTCTACCACAAAAAACACCTCGACC
This sequence comes from bacterium, assembly GCA_035945995.1. Lineage (NCBI taxonomy): Bacteria > bacterium. Next base: position 2,936 of record DASYZR010000176.1, on the reverse strand, counting down.
ACGCGGGCCCCGCTGTCGTGCCTCAGCCGCGACGCTGGGCCCAAGCGAACCTGATCATGAGCTGGTAGATTTCCCTGCAACAGATATCGGTGTGATAGCCTGTCTCCTCGTCGGCATCACGCCGGCCGGAGCCGCTCTCGTCTGCCACGGGACCCGTCTTACTTCGGGCGGCCAACTAGCGTTTCGCCCGGCACTCGTCAAGGAACGTCCAGCATCAGAAAGATGCGACCATCTCGCACCAGAGCCACATCTACGCCCTTGATAGGCTCCTGGCCCGGTCGTCCATAGCTCCAAGCCAAGCGCCCGCTTTCTTGGAGGAGATCGACAGGACGACGCTTACTGAAAACGTAGCCCGGGAGGCGCTCATGCAATGCCACGACCGCACGATCGAGTTCAGCTCAATCGTGTCAGGCATGTGGACTATCATCCTCTCCGCGACTTGAATGCCTTGCGCATCTCCCCGACGAATAGCTTCGGTTGTTCGAACGCGGCAAAGTGCCCGCCCTTATCAAGCTCGTTCCAGTAAAACAGGTTCGGCCACAGGGCCTCAGCCCATGCCTTTGGCGGAGTAAAAATCTCCCGCGGGAAGATTGACGCGGCCATAGGCAGCTCGATGCGCCCAGCTGAGAGGCTTGCACGACCACTCCGGGTGTTTTCCCAGTACATGCGAGCAGACGACGCTGCGGTGTTTGTGAACCAATATAGACTGATATCGTCAAGCATCGCATCGATTGAGAGAGCGTCTTCCGGGTTACCGCGATTGTCAGTCCACGCCTGAAACTTCTCGTAGATCCACAGCGCTTGGCCGGCAGGAGAATCGGCGATGGCGCAACCGATTGTTTGAGGTCGCGTCCCTTGCTCGCGGAAGTATCCGCTTTGCTCTCCCTGAAACCAAGCTGCTCGCTCGAACGCACGCTTCTCCGCCGGTGTCGGGTTCTCGCTCAGCTTCGGCGGGAATACAAAAGGCCAGTTAACATGAGCGGCGATCAAGCCGGGCGGCCGAAGATGGCCGAGCGCGTGCGTAACGCCGGAACCCCAGTCGCCTCCCTGCGCCACCCAACGGCGATAGCCAAGACGCTGCATCAACGTCACCCATGCTTTTCCAATGCGTTCTACGTCCCAGCCGGTTTCGGAAGGCTTATCTGAAAACGCGAAGCCTGGAAGCGAAGGAATGACGACATGGAATGCATCGTCAACGCCCCCGCCGTACCGCGTTGGTTCTGTGAGTGGACCAATTACCTCCACGAACTCTACAAACGAGCCAGGCCACCCGTGGGTAAGAATGATGGGCATGGCGTTGGTATGCGGGGACCGTGCGTGGATGAAGTGAATACCAAGCCCGTCGATTCGCGTGCGGAAGTGCGGAAACGAGTTAACACGCGCTTCGAAGCGCCGCCAGTCATAACGATCCCGCCAGTACTCGACGAGCGCCCGCGCTTTCGCGAGTGGGACACCTTGCGACCAGTCCGTTATCGTCTCTTTTTCGGGCCAACGAGTGGCGCCGAGTCTCTTCTTGAGGTCCTCCAATGCCGCCTGCGGTACATGAACCTTGAAGGGCACAACGTCGGCTGTCGCGGGCGGGAGTACTATCGGGGAAACGCTACCGGCCGTCGCCTGGACGCTCATCGGCGAGAGGCCCGCCGACAAGAGCGCTGCACCGCCGGATGCAGCGACACGGATGAACCCGCGGCGCGAGTAGACGGGTATTGGAGCCCCTGCTCTTTCTCTGTCCTCTGAGTCGCGCTTCATCAAGTTAATCACCGAACCCTCACAAACCATCCGAAGGCAGCCGCAGTGACCAGGAGCGGCACGCAAACATACCCGGCCCCAGCCCAGCCCAGCGCTTGGACGAGGCCGCTAAAGACCGGCGGCCCGACGACGAAACCCAGGTTCTGTCCAAGCATCAAGATTGCCATGCCCTTCCCGACCAAATCGGCCCGACCCATTACCTCGGGAACAGCGGCGAAGACCGTTGTTGGCACAGCCGCACCAACGAACCCGATCAGGGTCAAGAAAACCGGGATTTGCCAGGCATGGATGACGAACGGAAAGAGCCATGTACCGGCGAGCAGCAGGAGCGCGGCGGCAAGGACGATTTTGCGCGATCCGAGCCGATCCAAAACGAAACCGGCAATCGGACCTGCGCAGATGCCACCGTACAACTGGAAGCCCGATAGGGCCGCGGCTGCCCGAAGACTGTTGCCTCTCGTGCTACCGAGGAACGTCGGATAGAACGTGGTAAGCGACGCTATGGTGACGCTGAACAGTAAGAACGACGCGGCGAGGAGCCAGATGGTCCGACGCGTCGCCTCCGTACCGGTGTCCGTGTCATGCAGGGAGGCGACGACTGGGCTGTGTTCATCCCCGATGGCGGACGGGGGAACGCGCGTGAACGCCCGGTAGAGCGCAAACGCGACGAGTCCGATTCCCACGCCGAACCACCACACGGTGCGCCATCCACCCCACTCAGCGAGCGCCGGCGCCGCATTAAACATGATCGCTCCGCCGAGCGGAAACCACGCGGCCCAAATGCCCATAGGGATGCCTCGCGACTCGGGAGGGAACCACAGGGCAATCACGGTCGGCGCGACCACGGAAATCAGCCCGAGCCCGAGTCCTTCGATCGCCCGGCCGAGAAGCAATACTCCGAATCTTCCGGCCAGCGCCCCGATGATGCCCCCCACGACCATCGTACCGATAGCGATGGCTCCCGCTGCCCGCGGACCGAGCCTATGCAGGATATAGCCCGAGGGCAACGCCAGCACGGCACCCGTGATCGCGAAAACCGACATGAGCGAGCTCGCGGCCCCGAGATCAACGCGGAACGACGTCATGAGAACCGGCAAGAGGGGCGGTACTTTGAACTGGTTCAGGGAGGCGGCCACCCCTGCCAGGACCACGACGGCCAGCACAATCCACGGGTACCGGCGGGCAGA
>DASYZR010000175.1 GCA_035945995.1 bacterium | reverse complement strand
GGCCGAGCATGAAGCTGGTCCAAGACATCATGGTGTACGGCACCCGGGAGCTGCCCCGCTGGAACACCATCAGCATCAGCGGCTACCACATTCGGGAGGCGGGCGCCACCGCGGTCCAGGAGCTCGCCTTCACGCTGGCCGACGGGATCGCGTACGTGCAGGCCGGCATCGAGGCCGGCCTCGAGGTGGATGCGTTCGCGCCGCGGCTGTCGTTCTTCTTCGACGTCCACAGCGACTTCTTCGAAGAGATCGCCAAGTTCCGGGCCGCCCGCCGGATGTGGGCCCGGATCATGCGCGAGCGGTTCGGCGCGCGCAACCCCAGGTCGCTGATGCTCCGGACGCACGCGCAAACGGCCGGCGTCAGCCTCACCGCCCAGCAACCGCAAAACAACATCGTGCGCACGGCGCTGCAGGCGCTGGCGGCGGTGCTCGGCGGCTGCCAGTCGCTTCACACCAACTCGCTGGACGAGACCTACGCGCTGCCGACCGAGGAGGCGGCGACGCTCGCGCTGCGGACGCAGCAGATCATCGCCCACGAGACCGGGGTCACGAACACCGTGGACCCCGCCGGCGGCGCCTACTTCCTCGAGGCGTTGACCGACCGCCTCGAGGCCGAGGCGGCGTCCTATATCCGGACGATCGACGAGATGGGCGGCATGCTGGCCGCGATCGAGCAGGGGTACCCGATGCGCGAGATCGCCGACGCCAGTTACCGCTACCAGCAGCAGCTCGAGCGACGCGAAAAACTCGTCGTCGGCGTCAACGAATTCGCCGACCGCGAGGCGGTCCCGATCCCGAAGCTCCGGATCGATCCGGACGTCGAGCGCCGGCAGATCGACCGGGTTCACCGCACCCGCGCCGCCCGCGACCAGGCGGCGGCCCGCCGGGCGCTGGACGCGCTGCGGCGCGCCGCAGATACGGGCGCCGAGACGATGCCGGCGATCGTCGACGCCGTCCGGGCCCGCGTCACCGTCGGCGAGATCTGCGACGTGTTCCGGCAGGTCTACGGAGAATACCGCGAACAGGCCGTCTTGTAACGCGCCCCCGCCGGCCCGAATCTAGGCGACGACGCTCTGCCTCACCCGGCGCAGCGCGCGGACATCCGTTTGACTCCTGTGCCGATCGCCGGTAGTATGAGATAGACCGACGCGTCGGTCTACACTATCCAACGGTCATCTCAACGCCAGGACGGCGATGCTCGAAAGTAGCAGAACCCTGGACCTTAGAAGCCGGCTTGACTTCGCCGCCGACCGGCTTCGGGCATCTGCGGGCGAGGCCCACGTACGCGCCAAGTCGGCAGGCGAGCCGATCCTGGCTTGGACGTCCGTTGAGATCCCCGCGCAGGACCCGCTCACGGCCTTCGACGGCGGCCGCCCGCAACTCGACAGGCGGATGCTGTTTCTGCGCCCTGAGGACCGATTCGGCATCGGTGGCATCGGGACGGCGTGGACCTACGCCTGTGAAGGCCGGGACCGGTTCGCGCTCGCCGAGGCCGCGTGGCGACGGGTGACCGAGCGGGCGGTCGGCGACGACGCAGGCGGCCCCGTCGTCATGTACGGCTTTGCCTTCGAGGAGACGGACACGGCCTGGGATGGGTATCCGCCCGGGTTGCTCGTCGTGCCGCGCGTTCTGGTGTGGCGGAGCGGGGACAAAAGCCGGCTCATTCTCTCGGCGTTCATCGAGGCGGAGCGCACACCAACGGCGGCGGTCGGCGCCACGGTCGCGTGTGCCCGGTTGCTGCGTCAACGGCGCGATTCGCCCGGCATGGACGAGATCGCCGCGCCGTTCCGCGTGGTCGACGAATTCCCCGCCGCGGCGGACTGGAAGCAGGCCGTGCGAGAAACCGCCCACGCCGTACGGAGCGGACGCCTCCAAAAGGCCGTGCTGGCGCGCGGGATTCGCGTGCGGGGCGGCCGCCTCGACGCGTCCGCGGCGCTTCGGACGCTTCGAACCGAGTATCCGGGATGCACGATCTTCGCCGCCGCCCGGGGCGGCCGCTGCTTTCTCGGTGCGAGCCCGGAGCGGTTGGTGCGGGTGCGCGACGGTGAAGCCGCGATCGCGGCGCTCGCCGGATCGGCCCCGCGGGGGGAGACCGAGGCCGCGGACCGCGATCTCGGCGCTGGGCTGCTGCGCAGCGGCAAAGACCGCGTCGAGCATGCCGTGGTGGTCGAGGCCCTCCGCCGGGGGCTCGCCGGCATCACAACCGAGGTGTCTGGGGACGATGCCCCGCGACTGCTGACGGTGCGCAACACGCATCACCTGTACACGCCCCTGCGCGCGGTGCTTCGCGGGCGCCGGTCGGTCTTCGACCTCATCGGACGGTTGCATCCCACACCCGCCGTCGGCGGGGTGCCGAAAGACGCGGCCCTGGCTTGGATCCGGCGCCACGAGCGATGGGACCGCGGATGGTACGCCGGCCCAATCGGCTGGGCGGACGCCAACGGGGAAGGGGAGGCCGCCGTGGCGATTCGTTCGGCGCTCATCGAGGCGGACGGAGCGCGGCTGTTTGCGGGCTGCGGCATCGTCGCGGACTCGGAGCCGGATCAAGAGTTCGCGGAGTCGGACTGGAAGTTGCGGCCGCTCCTCTCGGCCCTGTCCGGGGCATAGGCGTGCCGTCTTCGCCGCCCGAGAACGCCACCTACGCGTGCGTCGGCGCGCTGATCGACGAATTGGTACGGAGCGGTGTCACGTCGCTCTGCCTCGCTCCCGGCTCGCGCTCGGCGCCCCTGGCCATCTCCGGGGCGCGACACGCCGGGATGCGCGTGTGGACGTTCATCGACGAGCGCTCCATGGGATTCTTTGCCCTGGGTATGGCACGGATGTCGCGCCGGCCCGTGGCCGTCGTCACGACGTCCGGCACCGCGGCGGCCAATCTGTTCCCGGCGGTCGTCGAAGCGCGCTACGGGCGGGTGCCGTTGGTGCTGCTCACGGCCGACCGGCCGCGCGAGCTGCGCGATGCGGCCGCCCCCCAGACGATCGATCAACTGCGGCTGTACGGCAGCCACGTCAAGTGGTTCGTCGACGTCGCCTCGCCGGAGGCCACCGACGCGCGGCTTCGCTACTATCGGGCGACGGCCTGCCGCGCGGCCGCGACGGCGATGGAGGCGCCGGCCGGTCCCGTGCACGTGAACGTGCCCCTCCGAGAGCCGCTCGTACCCGTCGTCGATCCGGCGATGCCGCCGGCCGACGCCCGCGCGTCCGACGCGTGGGAAGGGCGGCCCGGGCGGCTGCCCTACGCCGCCGCGGGGCCCAGGCCCGCGGACCCGGGCGCCGTCGAGTCGCTCGGCGCGTCGCTGTCCCGCGTGACGCGGGGCGTGATCCTCGCCGGCCCGCAGTACGATCCGGACCTCCCCGCGGCCGTGTCCCGGCTGGCCGCGGCCACGGGCTTTCCCGTTCTCGCCGATCCGCTGTCGCAGGTGCGGTCGGGCCGCCACGACCGCCGCCTGGTGATCGATGGCTACGACGCGCTGCTCCGGGTGGACGAAGCGGTGGACGCCCTCGCGCCGGAGGTCATCATCCGGCTCGGCGGCGTGCCCGCTTCCAAACCGCTGCTCCGGTATGTGGAGCGGTACGCGCGGGCGCGCCAGATTCTGGTCGACTGCGACGGCTGGATCGATCCCGCCTACGTGACGTCGGACACGGTGCGGGCCGACCCGCGGCCGTGGTGCGACGCGGTGGCGGGGCAGCTCGGCACGGCCCGAGGACGGGAGGGCTCGTCGTGGGCGAGGCGGTGGATGCGGCTCGCGGAGACGTCGCGGGCCGCGATTCGCCGCCGCCTGGACGAGATGGACGAGCCGTTCGAAGGCAAGGCCTTCGCGGAACTATCCGAGCTGCTGCCCGACGGGACCACGCTGTACGTCGGCAACAGCATGCCGGTCCGGGATCTCGACACATTCTTTGCGGGCGCGTCCCGGGCGATCCGCGTCCTGGGCAATCGCGGCGCGAGCGGAATCGACGGCCTCGTCTCGAGCGCGCTCGGCGCGGCGGCCGCATCCGCGCGGGTCGATCCGGCGGTCCCGCCCGGACGGGTCGTGCTCGCGCTCGGCGATCTGTCCTTCTATCACGACCAAAATGGCCTCCTCGCGGCGCGCGCCCATCGGCTGGACGCGACGGTCGTCCTGCTCAATAACGACGGCGGAGGCATCTTCTCGTTCTTGCCCCCGGCCGCGTATCCGGATTACTTCGAGGCCTTGTTCGGGACGCCGACTGCCCTCGAATTTCGCACGGCGGCGCAGCTCTACGAGGCCGCGTTCCTCCGCGCCGAGACGTGGCCGGCGTTTCGAGACGGGATCCGCGCCGCCCAGGACCGTCCCGGCGTCTCGATCGTCGAACTCTGCACCGCGCGCGACCGAAACGTCTCCCTCCACGAGGACGTCTTTGCGGCCGTCCGCACGGCGGTGCGGACGGACCTTCCGCGGGTGCTCGCCGGCGAGGCGTCCTAATGCATCTGGCCGTCAACGGCGTGACGCTCCACGTCGAGACCGCCGGCCGGGGACCGGCGCTCGTCCTGCTGCACGGGTTCACCGGAGGCATCGACGGGTGGGCGCCGCACCTGCCGGCGCTATCGACCCGGTATTTCACCGTCGCGATCGAGATGCTCGGCCACGGCGGATCGGACGCACCGGCCGATCCGGATCGGTATCGCATCGAGCACGCGACCGACGACGTCCTGGCCGTCCTCGACCGGCTCGGCCTGCCGAGGGCGGCGGTGCTGGGATATTCGATGGGTGGCCGCGTGGCACTCTTCCTGGCCACCGTAGCCGCCGAGCGGCTCACGGCCCTGGTCCTGGAGTCCGCATCCCCCGGAATCATGGACCCGGGCGAGCGCGCGGCACGGACCGAGCAGGATGCCGCGCTGGCCGAGGCGATCGAGCGGGACGGCGTCGCCGCCTTCGTCGACCGCTGGGAACGCCTGCCCCTCTTCGCCGCCCAGGCCGGGCTGCCGGCCGGGGCGCGGGCCGCCCTTCGGGCGCAGCGCCTGGCGCATCCGGCGCGCGGCCTGGCCAACAGCCTGCGGGGATTGGGGCAGGGTGCGCAGCCGTCCCTCTGGGCGCGCCTTCCGACGCTCGCGCCGCCGGCCTTGGTGCTCGCCGGCGCGCTGGACACACGCTACGCAGCGCTGGGGCGGGAGATGCGCCGGAGGATGCCCAACGCGCGGCTCGTCGTCGTCCCGGGGGCGGGGCATACCGTGCATCTCGAGCAGCCCGAGGCATTTCGGCAGGCCGTCCTCGAGTTTCTGGCGACCGTGGACGATCCGCACACCGGCCAGCCTGTGAGGTGAGGGAGAGCATGGCGATCGAATGGCAGACTGTGTGTGAGTATACGGACATCCTCTATGAGCGCGCGGAGGGCATCGCGAGGGTCACCATCAATCGGCCGGAAGTCCGCAACGCGTTCCGTCCCGAAACCGTCGCCGAGATGATGGACGCGTTCGCGCGCGCGCGCGAGGACGGGTCGGTGGGCGTCGTCCTGCTGACCGGCGCGGGCACGGAGGCATTCTGCTCCGGCGGCGATCAACGGATCCGCGGCAGCGCCGGGTACGTCGGGGGGGACGGGGTCCCGCGCCTCAACGTGCTGGATCTCCAGCGCATGATCCGCACGCTGCCGAAGCCCGTGATCGCCGCCGTCGCCGGGTACGCGATCGGCGGGGGGCACGTGCTGCACCTGGTCTGCGATCTCACGATCGCGGCCGACAACGCCGTCTTCGGGCAGACCGGCCCGCGCGTCGGCAGCTTCGACGGGGGCTACGGGGCAGGGTACCTCGCGCGGGTCGTCGGACACAAGAAGGCGCGCGAGATCTGGTACCTCTGCCGGCGCTACTCCGCGCAGGACGCCCTGGCAATGGGCCTCGTCAACACGGTCGTCCCGCTGGACCAACTCGAGGCCGAGGCAGTCCGCTGGGCGAAGGAAATCCTCGAAAAGAGCCCGATGGCGATCCGCGTGTTGAAGGCCGCCTTCAACGCGGATACCGACGGACTGGCCGGCCTCCAGCAACTCGCGGGCGACGCGACGCTGCTCTACTACCTGTCGGAGGAGGCGCAGGAGGGCCGCAACGCCTACCTCGAGAAGCGCCGGCCGAAATTCTCCGAATTTCCCCGCTATCCGTAGCGGGCCGATGCGGCCGGCCGCCACGATGCCGGAGTGGCTCGCCTGCCAGGCGCGGGCCGTCCCCGGCCGGCTCGCCCTGGTCGCCGGCGACGTGCGCTGGACCTTTGCCGACCTGGATCGGCAGGCGCGCCGCACGGCGCGGCGGCTTGCATCCCTGGGGGTGCGCGACGGGGATCGCGTGGCGCTCCTGCTCAGGAACAGCGCGGCGTACGTCGCCCTGACGCACGCGCTCGCACGGCTCGGCGCCGTCGCCGTCCCGCTCAATGTCCGGCTGGCTGTTCCCGAGCTCCGCTGGCAGCTGGCCGACGCATCGCCCCGCACGCTCGTGAGCGATGCGGCGGCGGCGGCGCGGGCGCTCGAAGCGGCCGAGGGGCTGCCCCGGTTGGAGCACGTGGCCGTCGTGCACGAGCTGGACGCGCTGCCCGAGGCGGACGTGCCGCTTCGTGAGCACGTCGATCTCGCATCCGTGCAGGGCATCGTCTACACGTCGGCCACGTCCGGACGGCCCAAGGGGGTGCTCCTCAGCTTCGGCAACCATTGGTGGAGTGCGCTGGGATCGGCCCTGCGGCTGGGCCTCGACGGCGACGACCGGTGGCTGGCGCCGCTGCCCCTCTGGCACGTCGGCGGCCTGGCGATTGTGTGGCGCAGCGCGATCTACGGCATCACGATGGTGCTGCACGACGCGTTCGATCCCGCGGCGGTCAATCGTGACATCGACGGCGGCGCGGTGACGGTGGCGTCGATGGTCGGGACGATGCTCGAGCGCGTGCTCGCCTCACGCCACGGGCGGCCGTTTCCGCCGTCGCTCCGCTGCGTGCTCCTCGGCGGGGGACCGGCGCCCGCCGGACTCCTCGACGCCTGCAGGCGCCTCAAGGTGCCGGTGGCCGGGACCTACGGGCTCACCGAAGCGGCCTCGCAGGTCGCCACACTCCCGCCGGACGAGACCCTGTCGAAGCCGGGATCGGCGGGCCACCCGCTGCTCCCCACCCGGATCCGGATCGACGCCGACGGCCGCGCCGCTGCGGCGCACGAGATCGGCGAGATCCTGGTCGCCGGCCCGACGGTGATGCTGGGATACGCCGGACGCCCCGATGAGACCGCCCGGGCGCTGCACGGAGGATGGCTCAACACGGGCGATCTGGGCTACCTCGACGCCGACGGATGCCTCTACGTCGTCGATCGGCGTGACGACCTGATCGTGACGGGCGGCGAGAACGTCTACCCCGCCGAGGTGGAAGCGGTCCTGCGGGAGCATCCCGCGGTGGCGGACGCCGGCGTGATCGGCATCCCGGACGCCACGTGGGGACAGGCGGTCGGCGCCGCCGTCACCCTGCGTCCCGGCGCGGCGGCGATGGCCGAAGAGCTGCGGACGTTTTGTGCCGCGCGGCTGGCCCGATACAAGCTGCCCCGGTCGGTCTGGTTCGTCGAAGTCCTGCCGCGGTCGAGCGGCGGCAAATTACTGCGGCGCGCGATCCGTGAGTGGGCCGCCGCGCAGCCGACCCCTGGGCCGGGCGCCATGCCGGACCGATGAAGATCGATCGCGTCGAGCTGCGCCACGTCCGGATTCCATACGTCACGGCGTTCGAGACCTCGGCCGGGCGCGAGGCGTCGAAGGATTGCATCCTCGTGCGCGCCTGGGCCGACGGCCTCGCGGGCTGGGGCGAGTCGCCGGTCTCGTCGGCGCCCTTCTACGTCGAGGAGACCGTGGAGACGGCGTGGCCCATCCTCCTCGAGTTCCTCGTCCCGCGCGTCCTGGGCCGGACGTTCTTGGAGCCCGCCGAGCTCGCGGGGTGGCTTCGGCCGATCCGGCGGAACTACATGGCCAAGGCGGGCCTCGAAGCCGCGGCCTGGGACCTCGTCGCGCAGGCGCGGGGGGTGCCGCTCGCGCGCGCGCTCGGCGGCACACGGACCCGGGTCGCCGTCGGCATGAGTGTGGGGCTGGAGCCGGCGATCGGGGCGATCCTGGACCGGATCGAGACGTGGCTCGCCGACGGGTACCGGCGCATCAAAGTGAAGATCAAACCCGGCCTGGACGCCGCGCTGATCGCCGCGATCCGCTCACGGTTCGGCGCTATCGCGCTTGCGGCCGACGCCAACGCCGCGTATGCTTCGGCGGACGCGCCGGCGCTGGCCGCGCTTGACGCCTACGGCCTCGTAATGCTCGAGCAGCCCCTCGATCACGACGACCTCGTAGACCACGCCGCGCTGCAGCACCTTCTGCGGACACCGATCTGCCTCGACGAGTCGATCGGGTCCGCGGCCGGCGCCCGGAAGGCGCTCGATCTCGGGGCGTGCCGGATCGTCAACGTCAAGGCGGCGCGGATGGGCGGGCTCTCCGAGGCGCTCCGCTGCCACGCGCTCTGCCGGGAGCGGGGAGTGCCGGTGTGGTGCGGGGGATTGCTGGAAACCGGCGTCGGCCGTGCCGCGAATATCGCGCTCGCGTCGCTGCCCGCCTTCACGCTGCCGGCGGATCTGGGGGCGAGCCGCCGCTATTTTCGCGAGGACGTGATCGACCCGGAGGTCACGGTGAACCCCGACGGGACCGTGGACGTGCCGTCCGGGCCCGGACTCGGGTTCCGCGTCGTCGAGCGGATCGTCGAGAAGTATACGGTCCGCACGGCGACGCGCTCCGCCTAGCGCGTGAACCGGAGCGATTCGGGGAAAATATTGACGCTGGGACAAGGTGATGTACGAGAGACCCAAGCGGGCCGGTCCGGCCCGCGCAAAGGAAGGTGATCAAGGGTGAGATCGCTCTTCGTCGCGCTCGCGGCCGTCCTGGCCATCGGCGTCGCGTCGCCGGGGCCGGCGGGTGCGGAGGCGGCGCTGCCGTACAATCTGACGCTCACCGGATCGTTGTACTCGGGCGTCCATCCGACGGGCGCGATCGCGGGGACGTTTGGCGGCGTGGCCGTCGACGGCCAGTATTCGGGAGGCGGCTGGAACCTGTCGGCCTACGGACGTCCGTTCGCGGCCGGCACCTACGCCTGTGTGTTCGTCTGTCGATTCACGGGGACGACGCTCGCCGGGCGCCCGCTCACGTATGCGTGGACGTCCCAGGTGCCGACGTGGGACGCCCAGACGCAGATCACCCACGGGTTGATCGGAGGTCTGTTCGCCTCCCGTTCCTCCTGGGCGGCACAGGTCGCGGCGTGGGCGCGGGCCAACGCGTTGCCGCCGTCCCTGCAGACGCGTGTCACCGTAGACGCCGAGACGGGCATGTAGCCGCCGGGTCGAACGCGCGGGTATCCATCCGAGGCCGCCGGCCCCCCCCGGGGGCCGGCGGCCGCGACGTGCGCTCGCGTCATGACGAGGACCGCGCACGCGGCGTGCAAGACAATCACGACCTGATGGAGGATCGGAGCGCCCGCACGTAACGTGCCGCCGAGCGCGCCACGACGGCCTTCGCGTCGCCCGGCACCGTTCGATCGAACCATCCCCCGTAGATCCGGTCGAAGGCCAGCGGCTCCACCGCGGCGGCAATGCGCGCGACCGTCTCCGCGGGGAGCGGGATGTAGTTCGGATAACTGTACATGAAACTCACGGCGCGCGGGTCGGGCACCGACTGAATGGTGTCGCCGGTCAGCAGCACGCCCCGGCCCCCGGCGCCGGCCGGCCAGTGCAGCGCCGCCGATCCGGCGAAGTGACCGCCGCACCGCAGGAGCGTGAGCCCGCCCGGCAGCGCGCACCGCTCGCCGTCCCAGAACTCGATGGCCGGATCAGGCCGCATGACGTGCGCGCGGTCGGCGGCGTGCAGATAGATAGGCACCCGCCCGAACGCGCGGCTCCAGTCGACCATCGACGCGTAGAAATGCGGGTGCGAGATCGCGACGGCCGCCAGCCCGCCCATCGCTCCGACCGCCTGTACCACGCCGTCGTCGAGCAGGCTGATGCAGTCCCACAATACGTTGCCCGCCGGCGTCCGCACGAGCAGCGCCCGCTGCCCGATCGCGAACGCCGGCTCCATCCCGATGCCGAGCAGATCCGGCTCCTCCGCGCGCAGGACGTGCCGGTGAGATCGCCGGAGCGCGTCCGGGAGCGTCCACGCCTGGCCCTGCCGGCCGACGAATTGGCGCTCGTCCTCGCAGATCGGACACGCGGCAGGCGGGGCCGCGCGCTCGGCAAACTGCACCCCGCACGTCGTGCAGATATAATGGGGCATACGGCGGGCTTCGCCCTCCGGCCGACGCGGGCCTGTCCGTTTTCCGACGAACATGGGATAATAGCGTCTATGACAGAGCCGCGCATCCGGATCCTCGTCGCGAAACCCGGTCTCGACGGCCACGACCGCGGGGCCAAGGTGGTCGCGCGGGCGCTGCGCGACGCCGGCTACGAAGTCATCTACACGGGCCTGCACCAGACGCCGGAGATGGTCGCCACCGCCGCGATCCAGGAAGACGTGGATGCGGTTGGGCTCAGCATCCTCTCCGGCGCGCACAACGCCCTGCTGCCGAAGATCGTGGAGTTGCTGCGCCGGGAGGGCGCGGGGGACATCAAGGTGTTCGCCGGCGGGATCATCCCGGACGAGGACATCCCCGACCTCCAGGCCGCCGGCATCGCCGCGGTGTTCACGCCCGGCACGCCGCTCGAGCGAATCGTGGCGTGGGTGCGGGACAACGTCAAGCCGCGGGGCGTGGCCGCGTGAAGGTGCTGATCCGTCACCAGAAGCGCGAAGTCGAGGTCCGGGGCGCCCGGCGGGTGCGCGAGCTCCTCGTCGAGCTCGGCGTCAATCCCGAGTCGGTGCTGGTCATTCGCGGCCAGGTACTGCTGACGCACGACGCGCGGGTCGCCGACGAGGACACGGTCGAGCTGCGCCCCGTCGTCTCCGGAGGGGTAGCCTGATGCGCTGCCGGAAGTGCGCCGCGGGCGCCACGGTGGAGATTCGCCGGCACCACACCGCGTTCTGCAACGACCATTTCCTGGAATTTTTCGAGCGCCAGGTGGCGCGCGCCGTCGAGCACGAGCGGATGTTCACGCGGGAGGACCGCGTCCTGGTGGCCGTCTCGGGCGGCAAAGACAGCCTTGCCCTGTGGGACGTGCTGCGCCGCCTCGGGTACCGGACGACCGGGCTCTACATCAATCTCGGCATCGGCGAGTATTCGGCGGAGTCCCAGCGCAAGTCCCTGGCGTACGCGGCGGCGCAGCAGGCGGAGCTCCTCCTGGCCGACATCCCGGAACTGTACGGCATGGGCGTGGAGGCGTTTGCCCGCGCCACGGGCCGCGTCAGCTGCTCCGCGTGCGGGCTCAGCAAGCGCTATCTCTTCAACAAGGTCGCGCGGGACGGCGGGTTCGCGGCCGTGGCCACCGGCCACAATCTCGACGACGAAGCCGCGGTCCTCCTCGGCAACCTGCTGCACTGGCAGACGGCGTATCTCGCGCGGCAGGCGCCGGTGCTCGACAGCACGCACCCGCATCTCGTCAAGAAGGTCAAGCCCTTCTTCCGCATCGCGGAGCGCGAAACGGCGGCCTACGCGATCATCCGCGGCATCGACTACATCGTGGAGGAGTGTCCCAACAGCGTCGGCGCGCGGAGCCTGCTCTACAAGGACGCGCTCAACCTGCTCGAGCAGGCCGCGCCGGGCACCAAACAGAGCCTGTACTGGGGTTTCCTCGAGCGCGGCCGGCCGCTCGTCGAGGGGCAGGACCAGGTGGACCTCCGCGCCTGCCTGCACTGCGGGCAGCCGACGACGGCGGAGGTCTGCGCGTTCTGCCGCATGACCGAGCGCGCGGCCGAGCGGATGCGCGTGCGGCCTGCCCCTCAAGAGGGGCCCGCCCCGGCCGGCGCCCCCGGGGAGGCCGCGGCGGCGGCGGCGGCGCGCGCGGGTGCGTCCCCCGCGTGACGGAAGACGCGGGGCGGCGACGGGGGGCCCTCGCCGAGGGCGACTCCGTGGTCCTGTATGATCGCCGGCGGCGCCGCTACATGATCCAGCTGCGGCGCGGCGGGACGAGCGATTTACGGGGCGGCCGGATCGCGCATGACGATCTGCTGGGACGGGAGGAGGGGGGCACCGCGCGCTCCACGCGGGGCGAGCGCTTCCTTGTCCTGCGGCCGACGCTCGGCGAGTTCGTGCTCGAAATGCCGCGCGGGGCCCAGGTCGTCTATCCGAAGGACCTCGGTGCCATCCTCGTGGCCGCCGACATCTTCCCCGGTGCGCGCGTCCTCGAGGCCGGCACGGGCTCCGGCTCCTTGACGATGGCGCTCGTCCGCGCGGTGGGACCCGAAGGGCGGGTGGTGAGTTACGAGGTACGGGAGGATTTCGCCCGCATTGCCGAGCGCAATGTGACGCGGTACCTCGGCGGGCCGCAGGCACTCGTCCTGCGCCGGCGGGATCTGGCCGACGGCATCCTCCCCGAAGACGCCCCCGTCGACCGCCTGGTCCTCGATCTGCCCGAGCCGTGGCGCATGGTGCCGCCCGCCGAGCGCGCCCTCGTGCTGGGCGGGATCTTCTTCGCCTATCTGCCCACCGTGCCCCAGGTGATCCAGACCGTCGAGGCGCTGGAAGCGGCAGGGACCTTTGCGCTCACCGAAACGGCGGAGGTGTTGCTGCGGCCCTGGAACGTCGACGGGCGCAGCGTCCGGCCGGCCCACCGCATGGTCGCGCACACCGGGTTTCTGGTGACCGCGCGGCGCGTCGAGGCGCGGGCCGCCCCGTCGGGGGGGGCCGCCGGATCAGCGGCCGGTGAGGCCGATGAAACCGATAACGATCAGGTAGAGCGCGACGATGTAGTTGAGCAGGCGCGGGATCATTAAGATCAGGATGCCCGCGATGAGCGCGACGAGCGGTGAGAGCCGTGCGTACGTTACGACCGCCTCGGTGTGCGGCACAGGGTTCCTCCTCCTGGGTGCACGGGTGCGGAGAATACTTACCCAGAGTCGGGAGGCGGATCAATGGGTGACGTCCTGATCCTGAGCGCGGTGCGCACGCCGATCGGCAGGTTCCAAGGCGGCCTCGCGCCCGTGCCGGCCCCCCGGCTCGGCGCCGCCGCCATCGCCGAGGCGGTGCGCCGGGCCGCGGCCCCGCCCGAGCAGATCGACGAAGTGTACATGGGTATCATCCTCGCCGCCGGCGTCGGCCAAGCGCCGGCCCGTCAGGCGTCGATCTACGCGGGCCTGCCGAACACCGTGCCGGCCACGACCGTGAACAAGATGTGCGGCTCGGGGCTCAAGGCCGCGATGCTCGCGACGCAGGCCATTCAGGCGGGCGACGCCGAGCTGGTCGTCGCCGGCGGGATGGAGAACATGAGCGCCGCGCCGTACCTCCTCGATCGGGCGCGCACCGGCTACCGCCTCGGGCACGGCCAGCTCATCGACTCCGTGATCCGGGACGGGCTGTGGGACGCCTACACCGACCAGCACATGGGGAGCTGCTGCGAGCTGCTGGCGCGCGAATACCGGATTCCTCGCGAAGCGCAGGACGAGTACGCGCGGCGGTCCTACGCCCGGGCGCTCGAGGCGATGGATTCGGGCCACTTCCGCCGCGAGATCGTGCCGGTCGCCGTGCCGAACGGCCGCGCGGCCGCCACGGTGGCGGAGGACGAAGAGCCGCGGCGATTCCGGCCGGAGAAGGTGGCCTCGCTGCCGCCGGTCTTCGAACCCGACGGCACGGTGACCGTCGCCAACGCCTCGTCGATCAGCGACGGCGGCGCCGCGCTGGTGCTCGGGTCGGCGGACGCCGCGCGGCGGCTCGGCGCCAAACCGCTGGCCCGGGTCGTCGGCCAGGCGGTGTCGGCGCGGGCGCCCGAATGGTTCACGATCGCGCCGGCGGGGGCGATTCAAAAGTTGCTGGCCAAGGTCAACTGGTCCAAGGACGAGGTGGATCTCTACGAGATCAACGAAGCCTATGCCGCGGTGGTGCTGGCGGTCACCCGCGAGGTCGGCATCGATCTGGAGCGCGTGAACGTGCACGGCGGCGCGGTGGCGCTCGGCCACCCCGTGGGGGCGAGCGGCGCGCGCATTCTGGTGACGCTGCTCAACGCGAGGGCCGAGCGCGACGCGCGGCGCGGCGTCGCGGCCGTGTGCTTGGGCGGCGGCGAGGCGGTCGGCCTGGCGGTCGAACGCGTCTGACGCGCCGGCGCGTTTGACACGTTCGCGCGGAGCGTGATATCGTGAAGCACGGCGCCGCCGGCCTGTGTCCGCAGGCCGGCCGTCGTCTATCGGACGGAATCCCGGGTATTCGGATCGGAGGGTAGCATCGCGTGGACGCGGCATCGACGACCACGCTTCGCCAGGACGTGCTCCTTGGCGAGGCACGGGAAGGCCGGCTGGTGCTCGGCGGCGCCGCCGCGGCGGACCTCGTCCGCGAGCACGGCACGCCGCTGTATGTGATGGACGAAGAGCGTCTCCGGGCGAACTGCCGCGCCTACGCGACCGCGCTGCGGGCGGCGTATCCGCGCTCGCGTCCGGCCTTCGCGAGCAAGGCGCTGTGCACCATGGCCACGTGCCGTCTGGCCTACGATGAGGGGTTCGCCGTCGACGTCGTGTCGGCCGGGGAGATCCACACCGCGCTCCGGGCCGGCGTGCCGGCCGCCGATCTGCTGCTGCACGGCAGCAACAAGACGCCGGAGGAGCTGCGGCTCGCGCTCGAGCGCGGCGTGGGGCGGATCGTCGTCGATAATTTCTACGAGCTCGAGCTCCTCGACACGCTGACGCGGGAGACCGGCCGGACCGCAGACGTGTTGCTGCGCCTCACGCCGGGGATCGAACCGCACACGCACCAGGCCATCCAGACCGGCGGCATCGACAGCAAGTTCGGGTTCGGCATACTCGACGGTGGCGCGCGGGAGGCGGTCGCCCGGACGCTCGAGGTGCGTGGGCTCCGCCTGCGGGGTCTGCACTGCCATATCGGATCGCAGGTTCTGGAGCTGGACCCCTTCGTGCGCGCCGCCGAAGCGATGATGGGGTTTGCCGCGTGGATGGCCCGCGATCATCGGGTGCCGGTCGACGAGCTCGACCTCGGGGGCGGGCTCGGGATTCGCTACCTGCCCACGGACGAGCCGCCGTCGATCGAGGCCTACGTCGCCGCGCTGGCCGCGGCGGTCCGGCGCCGCGCGGAGGAGCACGGGTTGCCGCTGCCGCTCCTGATGGTGGAACCCGGCCGCTCCATCGTCGGCGATGCCGGCGTGACGCTGTACACCGTCGGTGCGATCAAAGCGATTCCGGGCGTCCGGACCTACGTCTCGGTGGACGGGGGCATGTATGAAAACCCGCGCCCCGCACTCTATCAGGCGCGGTACCACGCGGTGCTGGCGGATCGGCTGACCGAGCCGCCGGCCGACGCCGTCACCATCGCGGGGCGCTGCTGCGAGTCCGGCGATGTGCTCATCTGGGAGTCCCGGCTGCCCCGGCCGCGTCCGGGGGACGTGCTCGCGGTATTCGCCACCGGCGCGTACAACTATTCGATGGCCGGCAACTACAATCGCTACCCGCGCCCGCCGCTTGTGTTCGCGCGCGGCGGGCGGTCGCGCGTCGTCGTGGCCGGGGAAACGACGGACGACCTCCTGGCGCGAGACCTCCCCCTCGCGTAGCGACGCCGGCCGCGTTCTCCGCCCGTGCTGAGACTCGGCGATCCCCTGGCGATTGCGATCACGCTCGTGGCGGTTCTCGTCGCCGCGACCTGCCACGAATACGCGCACGCGCTGGTGGCCGACCGTCTCGGCGATCCGACTCCACGCGCGCGCGGCCGCCTGAGTCTCAACCCGCTCGTTCACCTCGACCCGCTCGGCACGGTGTTCTTCGTCGTCTTCGGGTTCGGCTGGGCGCGACCGGTGCCGGTCAACCCCCGGTACTTTGCCGATCCGCGCCGCGGCATGCTGCAGGTGGCGCTCGCCGGGCCGCTGGCCAACGTGATGGTGGCGTTTCTCGTCGGCGGGCTCCTGAAAGCCCCGGGGCTGCCGGGTGGGCGGCTCACCGCGAGCGTGCTGGAAACGTTGGTCTTGATCAACATCATCCTGGCGATTTTCAACCTCATTCCGATTCCGCCGCTCGACGGCTCGCGCATCGTGGAGAGCCTGCTGGCCGGCCGCGAGGCACAGACCTACGCCCGGCTGCAGCCGTACGGCACCCTGCTGCTGCTCGTGCTGCTCTACACCGGGGTGGTGGGGCACATCATGCTCCCCGCCGTCTACTGGCTGTATCAAGCCTCGACCGGGGGGCTTCCGGGCCTCTTATGACCGGCCGGCTGAGGGCCGGTTCCACGCGAGGAGGAACGGCGCGGGGACCCTCGAACCTATGGCGGAACCACTGTTCGGGGTCGACCACCGGCCTTTCGACGCAGCACTGGACGCAGCACCGACTCGTTGCAGCAGCGGATGGAGGAACAAACGTGGCCTACCACGTGCAGTGTGAGGTCTTCGAAGGCCCCATCGACCTGCTCGTCAGCCTCGCGCACCGCGGCCAAGTCGACTTGTCGCACGTTCCGCTCCGCGAACTGGCCGAGACCTACTTGGCCCGCACTCATCCGAGCCTCGACGAGGCCACCGACGTCCTGGTGCACCTCGCGATCCTCGTGGACCTGAAGGCCCGCACCCTCGTCCCGGCGGCCCCCCCGGCGGAGGCGCCGCCGCCGGCGGAGGAGGCATCGGCCGACCTGCGGGACCGTCTGGGCGCCCAGATGGCGGAGTACCGGCAGTTCCGCGAGGCCGCCCAGGCGCTCCGGCAACTCGAGACCGTCCAGAGCCGCATCTTTGCCGGCCCCAGTGCCTCCGCCGACCTCGGCGAGGAGGTGCTGCTGGAGGGCGTGACGCTCGAGGACCTGTTCACCGCGTTCAACCAGGTGCTGCGCCGCGCTCAGGACGCGCCCACGGAGATCGCCGGCGAGGAGTTTACCGTCGAGCAGAAGATGGACGCGGTGGTGCGCGCGCTCGACGTCGCCGGCGGCACCGTGCTGTTCGGGACGCTGTTCCGGACCGGCGCGAGCCGCCTCGAGATCATCGTCACGTTTCTCGCGCTCCTCGAACTGATAAAGCGGCGGCACATCCGCGCCCAGCAGTCCAACGCGTTCGAGGAGATCGAGATCGTGCTGGTGCGCGACCCATGACCGGCGCAGACGGGCATACCAACGGCTTTGCCGGAAACGGCGGCAGCGGTCGGCGCACGGTGCAGGTCGACCATGCGCGGGGGACCGGAACGGCCGTCCCCATCCCGGAGGGGGGGCGGACCGGGGACGCCTCCGGCCCGTGCCCGGGGCAGCCGGCCGAAAGCCGTAACGTCATCGAATGCCTACTTCTCGCCCGGGGGGGCATACTCCACATCGGGGAAATCAAGAAGGTGCTGGACGTCACCGAGGGCGAAATTCGGGCGACGCTCGCCGCCCTGGCCGTCGAGTACGGCGGGCGCGGCCTGCAGATCCGGGAAGTCGCGGGGGGCTACCAATTGTGCACCCGCCCCGAGTACGGGGCATACGTTCAGCGGCTGCTGCGGCTCGAGGAACTCGACCCCTTGACCCGCGCGACGCTCGAGGTGCTGGCGATCGTGGCGTACCGTCAACCGGTCACGCGCGCCGAGGTCGACGCCGTGCGGGGTGTGCAGTCCGTGCACCATTTCCTGAAACTGCAAGACCGGCGGCTGGTCCGGGAAGTCGGCCGCCGGCCGGGGCCCGGCCGGCCGATTTTGTACGGAACGACGGAGGGATTCTTGCGCTATTTTGGGCTCCCGGATCTCTCGGCGCTGCCCGCCGCGAGGAATCATGACGGTGCACCCGCGCTGCCGCCCGCGGCCACGTAGCGCCCCGCACCGCCTGGCCGCGCCGGCGCTCAGCCTCCTGCTGACCTTGGCGGTCACGGCGGCCTCGGCGGGCCTGCCCGCCCGGCCGCCGGTCCAGGTGCCCCGGTCCCGGCCGTGGGACGTCCCGGCGATCCGCTACCAGGCGGCGGCGCGGACCCCGGTTCGGGTGACCGCGACGGCGGCGATCCTCGTCGACGGACGGACGGGGCAGGTGCTGTACGGCCGCAACCCGCACTTGATCTGGCCGCCCGCCAGCACGACCAAGATCATGACGGCCCTGGTGGCCGCGCGGTCGACCCCGTTGTCGACGCTGATCACGATCAGTCCGCAGGTGGCGCGCTTCCGCGATGGCTCAGTCGTGGGCCTGCCGGAAGGCGCCCGGATTCCTCTGAGGGACTTGCTGTACGCCCTGCTGCTGCCGTCCGGCAACGACGTGGCGCTCGCCATCGCGGAAGGCACGGCGGGTACGGTGGCCGCGTTCGTGGCACGGATGAACGACGAAGCGCACCGGCTCGGCGCCACCCAGACCCACTTCACGTCCCCCCACGGCCTCTACACGCCGGATCATTACACCACGGCGTACGATCTCGCACTCATCACGCGGGCGGCGCTCGCGAACCCTACGATTCGGGACATCGTACGGACGCGCACGTACACCTTTCGTCCCCCCGGGGGGCCAGCGCGCGTCCTGTACAATCACAACAAGCTGCTGAGCCGCTACCCGGGCGCTGACGGGGTGAAGACCGGATACGTGAACGAAGCGGGATTGACGCTGGTCGCGTCCGCGTCCCGCGGCGGCTGGCGCCTGATCGCGGTCGTGCTGCACAGCCGCGACATGTGGGGCGATTCGTCGCGGCTCCTGTCGTACGGGTTCGCCCATTACCGGCCGACGACGGTGGCCCGGGCGGGCGAGACGCTGGCGGTGGTGGAGCTGCCGGCGGCCCGGCAGGCGGTCGTCGGCACGATTGCCAGTGACGTCACGGCCGACACGGCACCCGGCGAGACCGTCGCCCGCCATGTCATGGTGAGCGCGGCGCTGAGCCTCCCGCTCCGGCGGGGCGACCGGGTCGGGGAGGTCGCCTTCTCCGCCGGGGACCGGCTGCTCGGCGTCTCGCCGCTGGTCGCGGCCGACAACGTCGTCGGGACCCGGACGGAATTCGAAGAGTTCGTCGATTGGATCGGCCAGACCGTCGGTCATCTTCTCGGCGCCGTCGTCCTATAGCGGCCCCCGATGGCCGAGACGTCGTGGCTGCTGCGCAGCCTCCTGTTCGTCCCCGGGCACCGGCATGAGATGATCGCGAAGGCGGCCGCATCGGGCGCCGACGCGATCATCATGGATCTGGAAGACGGCGTCGCGCCGGCGGAGAAACCGGCGGCGCGACGCGCCGTCGCGGCGGCCCTCGACGGCCCTCTGCCGGACCGGCTGGTCGTGTTCGTGCGGCTCAACAGCACCGGGTCCGGACGGCTCGACGACGATGTGCGCGAGGCGCTGCGGGCGCGCGCCGACGGCGTATGTCTCCCGAAGTGTGAGTCTCCCGCGGACGTCCGGGCCGTCGCCGCGCGCCTCTTGGCGGCAGAAGACCGGCTTGCCCTACCGCGCGGCCGGCTCCGGATGCTGGCCCTCGTTGAGACCGCGCGCGGCGTGATCGCGTCTGCGGCCATCGCGCGGGAATCGCGCCGGGTGTACGGGCTCGTGTTTGGCGCGGAAGATTTCACCGCCGATACCGGCATGCCCCGGACGCGCGAAGGCACCGAGCTCGCCGCCGCGCGGACCGCGGTGAGCCTGGCGGCGCACGCCGCCGGCGTCGATGCGATCGACGGGATCTTCGCCGACTTCCGCGATGCGGACGGCCTCGCGCACGATACGATGGAAGCGCGGCGGCTGGGGTACACCGGCAAGACGCTCATCCATCCCGCGCAGATCCCGCCCGTGCACCGGATGTTCGCCCCCGGCCCCGACGAGATCACGAAGGCCCGCCGCATCGTGGAGGCGTTCGAGCGCGGGGAAACCGCGGGGTCCGGGATCGTCGTCGTGGACGGCGCGATGGTGGACCGCCCGGTGGTGCTGCGCGCACAGCGTGTCCTCGCCCTGGCGGCGCGGGGAGAGAGCAGGAGCGCATAATGCGCCCACGGCTGTACCGTTCGCGCGAGGACTATTGGATCGCCGGAGTCTGCGGCGGCCTCGGCCGGTATTTCGGTGTCGACAGCAATCCGATCCGGCTGGGGTTCGTCGTCCTCGCCGCGTGGAACGGGCTCGGCGTGCTCCTCTATCTGGTGACCGTGCTCATCGTCCCGGAAGAACCGGCCGACGAAGCCGCGACCGGCGCGGGTGGCCCTCCGCCGCCGGCCTCCGCACGCCCGGCGGTGCCGCACGAAAGCCGCCGCGTGCGGATGCTGGGGTGGCTCCTCATCCTCGGCGGGGCGTACCTACTGCTGCGCAATCTCCACTTGTTCATCCCGATCGTGCAGGACCAGGTGTTTCCGGTGCTGCTGATTCTGGGCGGCCTGGTGCTCCTGCTGATGCGCACCGAATCGCGGCGCTGACCGCCGCGTGGCGAGGACCGTCAGCGGAACGCCCGGAGCGGCCGTCCTCGAAAATCCCGGCACCACGCGAGATCGAGCGTGCGCACGACGACGCCGCGGCGGACGATCGAGACCGACGGTGCCGGCTCGACCACGCCGCAGTCCCGCCGCAGCAGGCCGGCGTCGAACGGGTAGCGGCCGTCCTGAATGACGAGACCGTCGCGCCCGCGAAGCGCATTCCACGGCGTCCAGTACGCGTACTGATCCCGGCCGGTCAGCGACGCCGTGGGGTAGCGCCCGCCGGTACTGAAGTCGAACTGCGCGAGCATCTGATACCGGTCGCTGGCGATGAAGACGGGACCACGCGCGTCCCGGCGGGCGACCGCGGCGATCGTGCGCGCCGCCGACGGCCACCCATAATAGTCCACCGTCGGGTCGAGCCGCGGCGGCAGCAGGGCGGTAGAGAGTACCGGCAGGGCATGCGTCAGCGCCGTGACGAGCACGGCCGACGCCGCCCCCGCCACCACACCGGTTCGCCACAGCCCGGACCGCGCGGCCCACGGCCGCTCGGTGATCAACCCCGCCAGGGCGACGGTCGCCGCGAGATAGCCCGGGGCGGCCCAGTGGCCCTTCGCCTCGCCGATCAGACTGAACCCGATCACCGCGACGATCACGGGCACCCCGGAAGCGGCGAGAAAGGCCCACCGGCCGTCGGCGGCAAGGCCGCGCCGGGATGCCACGAACAGTGCCCACACGAGCCACGGGAAGAGCAGCGGGCCGAGGTAGACGAATTGGAGTGCGAGGAACACAGGGGCGTTCGGACCCGCGGACCAGCCGGGCCGTCCGTGCAACGTGTAGGCGAAGGACGCCCATCGGTGAACCGCGTTCCACAGCAGTACCGGGGCAAAGACGGCCGCGGCGAGTGCGAGGCCGCCGTAGGGTTCGGGCCGGCGCAGCCAGACTCGATAGCGGGGGATCGCGGCCAGCCACACGGCCACGGAGACGGGCAGGGCGATCGCGGTGTATTTGCTGTCGAGCGCCAGCCCCAGCCAGGCGCCGGTGGAGAGCCATGACCAGACGCGGCCGCCGCCGGTGGCGGCCCGCCACGTCCACAGCAGCATGAGCACCCACGCCAGGCCGAGCGGGCCGTCCGGCGCCGCCAGCAGCCCGCCCGCCGCGAATACCGGGGTGACGTTGACGAGGGCCACCGCGACGGTGGCGGCGTCGTCGCGGCCGAGCACCTCGCGGGCCAGCAGCCAGAGGGCGAGGGAGGTAACGGCGAGGAGGATTGTCGCGACAAGGTGCACCGCGAACGCCGTGTTGCCGAACACGGCGGTGCTCCCGCGCACCAGCCAGGCGATGGCGGGGGGATGGTCCAGGTAGCCGGGCGCCAAGTGCCGGGACCAGTCCCAATAGAACGCCTCGTCGTCGCCCAGCGGCAGCACCGCGGCGAGTGCGAGCCTGAGGAGCGTGACGGCCGCAAGACCGGCGAGGAGCGCGGGCGGGAACCGCCCCAGCGCGCGTCGGATCATCGCGGATGAAGCTGCGAGGCCCCTGGTATGAATGGAGGGCTATTCAGGTCCCGGCTTCTCGGCCCGCCCCGACGGCTCCGTCATGGACTGTAGCCGCGCGAGGATGACCGGGTCGACCTCGTCCGGCGCGGGAACCGGGCGGGGGCCTGGATTCTCGACGTGATGCTCGACATGCCGGGGCTTGGCGCGGTGAAGTTTCCGCCAAAGCCACGAGAAGAGAGAGATTTTGCCGCGCCGGCGTGACGACGCGGAGCCGGGAAGCGGTGAGTCCCTCCGGGCCAGCAACGTCTCGAGCGCGCCCGCGATGACCGGCTCCAGCAGAGATTCCTGAGCCTTCTCAAAGTCCTGATCGGTCGCGTAACCGGAGCTCTGGTCGCCGCTCGGGGCGTGGGTCACGACATCCCAGCCGTGTTCTGACAATCGCGCCACAAGCGTGCACGATGTTCCCGCCCGGACCCGAAAGCCCGCCTCTGTGGGACCCAAACCGCCGCTGAGCCACACCTGAATCGGCGCTCCGGTGGTGTCGGCGAGCGCCCGCGCCGTGCCGAGACACGCCGCCGCCAGATGCTTCACCCGGGCCTCGATCTGCCGGCGCTTGGTCTCTTCGTCGCGCACGATGGCTTCTTGAGCACGCCGCTGCTTGGTAAGCTCTTCAGCTCGCTCCTTCAACCGCTCCTCCGGCGTGCTCAATGGTCGCCTCCGCGGGCGCGTTTGCCAAACGGTGCGCGCCTCTCCCCAGATTTTTCATCTTGGGTCCGGAATTCCTGTGTAGGTACACGCCATAGGAGCCCCGAATCGGTGACGGCGTGGCTGAGCAGGATAGGGGCATCGCCGTCGCGATCGATGGACCGATGGGGTCCGGCAAGAGCACGATCGCCCGCGAAGTCGCCCGCCGGCTCGGCTACCGCCACGTCGACACCGGGGCGATGTATCGGGCCGTCGCCGCGGCCGCGCTGCGACGCGGGATCTCGCCCGATGACGCCGCCGCGCTTACCGCGCTGGCCGGCCGGGTCCGCGTCGCGGTCGGTCCGGCGCCGGGGGACGGGACGCGCGTCTTCGTCGACGGGATCGACGTGACGCCGGACCTGCGCACGGTGGAGGTCAACCGCATCGTCGGCCAAGTCGCCCGCCTGCCCGGCGTCCGGACCGCGCTGCGAAAGACGCAGCGGGCACTCGGTGCGTCGGGTGGCGTCGTGATGGAGGGCCGCGACATTGGGTCCGTGATCCTGCCGGATGCCGCGGTCAAGGTCTTCCTGACCGCGTCGCCGGACGAACGGGCGCGCCGCCGCCAGGCGGAACTCGCTGCCGCCGGAGAACATGTGCCGCTCGACGAGGTGCGCCGCATCGAGGCCGAGGACGACCGGGCCGCCGCCACGCGCGCCACGGCGCCGCTCGTGGTCGCGAGCGGCGCGGTCGTCATCGACAGCACGGATCTCCCCGTCGATGACGTCGTCGCGCGCGTGCTCGCGCTGGTGGATCGCGCCCGTGGTCTATAGCCTCTCGAAACTGCTGCTCCGCCTGATCCTGCGGCTCGGCTTCGGATTCCGCGTGGACGGAGGCGCGCATGAGCCGCCCACCGGACCGGTCGTCGTGGTCAGCAACCATTTGAGCGACCTCGATCCGCTGGTCGTCGGCACGGCGCTGCGGCGGCGCGCGACGTTCATGGCCAAGCATGAGCTGTTTCGGATCCCGGGCGTGCGGTGGTGGATCGCCGCGTGCGGCGCGTTTCCCGTGCGTCGCGGCGCGCCGGACCGCCGGGCGCTGCGCACGGCGCTCGGCATCTTGGAGCGGGGAGGGGTGCTGATCATGTTTCCGGAAGGCACGCGCGGCCGCGACCGGACCCTGCGCGATCCCGAACCCGGCGCGGCCCTGCTGGCCCGCCGGGCGGGCGCGGCGCTCCTGCCGGTCGCGGTCCTCGGCACCGACGTCGTCCTGCCGCGCGATGCCCACCGCCTGAGCGCGGGCCGGATCACCGTCCGGATCGGTCCGCCGCTCTACGTGACGGCGCAGCCGGAACGGCGGGAGCACGCCGGCCGCGAGGAGCTCGAGGCGATCGGACGGCTGTACATGACGGAGATCGCGCGGCTGTTGGGCTGAATCGACTCCCGCGTGCGCTGGACAACCCGGCTCCCTGCCGCCTATGATAAGGACGCCGATGAAGATCGTCGTCGCGAAGCACATGGGCTTCTGCGGTGGTGTCCGCCGCGCGGTGGACATCGCGCAGAAAGCCGCGGAGGGCGCCGCGGGGTCCGTCACCACCTGGGGGCCGCTGATTCACAATCCCCAAGTCGTCGGCCGCCTGGAGGCGGCGGGCGTGCGCGTCGCCGAGCGCCCCGACGCCCTCAGCGGGGAGGCGTTCGTCGTATCGGCCTACGGCGTCGAACACGCCGTGCTCGACGCGGCGCGCGAGCGCGGCCTGCGCATTGTCGACGCCACATGTCCCGTTGTCGTCCGCGCCCACACCGTCGCCCGGCAGCTGGCGGACGAAGGGTACCAGGTCATCTGCGTGGGCGATCACGGCCACCCCGAGATGGTGACGCTTAAAGAGATGCTGGGCGACCGGGTGACCGTGGTGCACACGCGGGAGGAAGCGGCGGCGGTCAAGATCACCGGCAAGGCGGGCGTCCTCTCGCAGACGACCCAGTCGCAGGACAACTTCCGGCAGATCGTCGGCGATCTCGCGATCCGCGTTCGCGAACTGAAGGTCCGCAACACCCTCTGTCCCGCGATCACCGTCCGCCAGGAGGAGACCGACGTCCTGGTAGAGGACGTCCAGGCCCTCCTCGTCGTCGGCGGGCTCGGCAGTTCCAACACGACGCGTCTGGCGGAGATCGGCCGCGCGCGAGGCCTGCCGACGCACCACGTCGAGACCGCGGACGAGATCTCCCCGGAGTGGTTCCGGGACGTGGACTCGGTCGGCGTTGTCTCGGGAGCGAGCACGCCGGACTGGATCATCAAGGACGTCCTGCTGCGCCTTCAGGACCTCGAGAGCCCCTGAGGCCTGCCCCGGCGGGCCCCGGCCGCCGCAACCGTCCCACGAGCAGCGACGGCCTGCCCATCGTGGCCGTCGTCGGCCGTCCGAACGTCGGCAAGTCCTCGTTGTTCAATCGCTTCCTGAATCGGCGCCTGGCGATCGTCGAGGCCGTGCCGGGCCTGACCCGCGACCGGCTGGAAGCCCCGTGCGAGTGGGCGGGACATGCCTTCACGCTCGTGGATACCGGCGGGCTGATCCTCGGGCGCACCCAGGGGTTGCCGGCGTCGGTGCGCCGGCAGACGGAGCGGGCGATCGCCGACGCCGCGCTGGTGCTCTTCGTCGTCGACGCGGCGGCCGGCCTGACCCCGCAGGACGCGGAGATCGCCGACGCGCTGCGCCGCCAGGCCCGGCCCGTGCTGCTCGCGGCCAACAAGGCCGACGGTCCCAACGCGGCGCTCGACGCGGCCGAGTTCCACGCACTCGGCGTCGGCGACCCGGTGCCCGTGTCCGCGACGCACGGGCTCGGCGTCGGCGACCTCCTCGATGCGATCGTCGCCGCGCTGTTCGGCCTGCCCCCCTCAGGGGGCCTGCCCTCCCCGGCAGGGGGGCGTGGGGCAGAGACGAGGGACCGGCCGGAGGCACCTCCGGACGAACGCCCGGCACGCGGCGAACCGGCCGCCGTCAAGGCTGCCTTTCTCGGACGCCCCAACGTCGGCAAGTCGTCGCTCGTCAACGCGCTCCTCGGCCAAGACCGCGTCGTCGTCGACAGCGAGCCGGGCACGACGCGGGACGCCATCGACACCGCGCTGCGATACGACGGCCGCGGCGTGGTGTTGATCGACACCGCCGGCCTGCGGCGGCGCAGCCACGTGGCGGAGCCGGTCGAGTACTACAGTACGCGCCGCACCCATCAGGCGCTCCGCCGCGCCGACGTCGTCGTGCTCGTGATCGACGCCAGGGAGGGGATCACCGACCAGGATCAGCGCATCGCCCGGACCGCGTACGAGGCCGGATCCGGCGTGGTGGTGGCCGTGAACAAGTGGGATCTGCTGCAGGGGTATTCGGTGGAACAGGTGCAGCGCGTCGCCCGGCGGCAGCTGCGGTTTTTGGACGCCGTCCCCGTGTGCCCGACGTCTGCCATCCGCCGCGAAGGGATCGAGGACCTCATGGCCGCAGTGTTCCGCGCCGCGGCGGCGCGGGCGAGCCGGATCGCCACGGGTCCCCTGAACCGCGTGCTGACGCAGGCCGTCGAGGCCTCCGCCCCGGCGGCCGACAGCCGCGGCCATCGCCTCCACATCTACTACGCCACGCAGCCGGAATCCGAACCCCCGACGATCGTCCTGTTCGTCAACAACCCTTCGCTCATGACGGCGGACTACCGGCGCTACCTCGAGCGCCGGCTCCGCGAAGCATTCGACCTCGCCGGCACGCCGATCCGCTGGACGCTGCGCGGAAGGAGACCCCCCGAAACCGCGCGAACGTCCGGGTCACGATGACCGCCGCGCTCATCGTCCTGGCGTACCTGATCGGCGCGCTGCCGACCGGCCTCATCCTCGTGCGCGTGCTCCGCGGGGAAGACATCCGCAAGCACGGCAGCGGCAACATCGGCACGGTCAACGTGCTCCGCGTCGCCGGTCCCGCCGTGGCCGCCGTGGTGCTGCTGGTCGATGTGCTGAAGGGCCTCGTCCCCGTGATCGTTGCCCTCCGCGCCGGCGCGGCGCCGTGGGGGGTCGTCGTCTGCGGACTCGCGGCGATCGCCGGCCACAACTGGTCGCCCTTCCTCGGCATGCGGGGGGGCAAGGGCATCGCGACGTCGTTCGGGGTGTTGGCCGGCCTGTCGCTCCCGGCGGCGATCGTCGCCGCGGTCGTGTGGATCGTCGCCGTCGCCATCACACGGTTTGCGTCGTTGGGGTCGATCCTCGGCGTCGCCTCGGTCCCGATCGTGCTTTGGTGGATTCGGGCGCCGGCCGAATACGTGGCCTTCGGCGTCATCGCGTCCCTCTTCGCCATCTACCGCCATCGCGGCAACATCCAGCGTCTCGTCACCGGCACGGAGCTTCGGATCACCGACCGGGTCGCACACAAATCGTAGTGCGGCGCCGCGCGGCCGCAGCAACATGATGAGGCGGCCGTAGACATGCGGGTGCTGTGCTACGGCGCGGGCGCGGTCGGCTCATTGGTGGCCGCGTATCTCGCGGAGGCGCGTCCACCGGACAGGGATCCACCCGCCGTGACGGTCCTCGGCCGGCGCCCCCACGTCGCCGCGATCCGCACCTGGGGGCTCGTCGTCGAGTCGGCCGGCGCCCGGATGGTATCGAAGGCCGTCGATTCGGTCACTTCGCTCGACGACCTGGCCGTGCCGCCCGACCTCGTCGTGCTGACCGTCAAAGCCTACCAGGTCGGGGAGGCGCTCGCGTCGCTGGCCGGCATGCTCGCCCGTCCGGAGGTCACCGTGCTGGTGCTCCAGAACGGCATCGGCACCGAGGAGACCGTGGCGGCCGTCGTGGGCGGTGACCGCACGGTCTCCGGGACGCTCACGATCCCCGTGGAGGGCGTCCGTCCCGGCGTCGTACGGCGCCACTCGGCGCGAGGCGGTGTGGCCCTGGCGCCGGTGGGTGCGTCCGCGCCGGCCGATGCGATCGCCGGGATCTTCCGCGCGTCGCCGTTGCCGGTGCGGGTGTATCCCGATGCCGCGCAGCTCAAGTGGAGCAAGCTGCTCCTGAACATCCTCGCCAACGCCGCGTCGGCCATTCTGGATCTGCCGCCCGCCGCCATCGCCGCCGATCGGCGGTTGTTCGGGCTCGAGCGCGCCGCGTTTCACGAGGCGGTCCGTGTCATGCACGGCCTCGGCCTCCGGCCGGTGGGGCTGCCGGGCTATCCGGTGCCGCTTCTCGTGCGCGTGATGGCGGCGCCGGCGTTCGTCGGCCGAGCCGCGCTCCGCCGCGGCCTGGGCCGGGGACGCGGCGAGAAGATGCCATCGCTGTGGCACGACCTCGAGCGGGGGCGGCCGCACAACGAAGTCACGGTGCTGAACGGCGCGGTCGCCCGGGAAGGCGAGCGCCTCGGCGTGTCTGTCCCCGTCAACCGCACGCTGGCCGACGTGCTGCTCGCCCTCGCCGAGGGCCGCGCGGACCGAGAGACCTACCGGCATCACCCGGACGCGCTGCTCGAAGCCTGCCGAAGCGCGGGCGCGCGCCTTTGACACCGCCGCGCGGTGGGACACGGCCGGTTCTTCCACGTGCCGAAATCGATCATTCAGCCGAAGCCGTGCAAAAGCCGCATCCGCCTATCTACCTCGCAGCGTACTCCCCGGGCGCCCTCAACCGCGCGGCGACACTGGCCAACGGCTGGCATCCCGTCGGAGTGCCGCTCGACGGCCTGGAGCAGATGACGGACGGGCTGAAGAGCATGGCGCAGGCCGCGGGGAGGGACCCGGCCGCGAGAGGACATCGCCGCCACCAGGACGCTGGGGCCAACGCTTTGGTCGTCGATCCAACCTTCTCCCCGGGCGTGAGTTCCGCGGCCGATTTCGTCAGGATCATGGAGCAGATTCGCGGGCTCGCCTAGCACCTGCCGGGGCCGGACTGCGGTGCCTGCTCTTTAGTATAATGGTGTTGTCGTCGGGCCGTAGCGCAGCTTGGTAGCGCACCTGAATGGGGTTCAGGTGGTCGCCGGTTCAAATCCGGCCGGCCCGACCAAGACCAAGTCAGATAAGGATTTCCGCTCCGAGTCTCCACAGGATTTCCACCGATCTTCCGACGACCACTCAGGTGCTCAGGCGTGGAGCGATACTCAGGAAGCGTTCTGCCTGAGCCGGCAGGTGGCAAATTGCTCCGGTCGCACCGTCGGCATGTATCGGGACAACCTCGGCCGGTTCCAGCGGACCACCGGCGTCCGCGCGCTTCAGGACGTGACCTCGCTCGTGGTGCAGCGATACCTCGCTAGCCTGCAAGGCCGCGGTCTCCGCCCGGTGTCCGTGCATCAGCACTTCGTCTGCCTGCGGGCGTTCCTGACGTGGTGCGTGGAGTCAGGTCTGCTTACGGACCACCCGATGCGCGGCATCACGATGCGGCTCCCAAAGACGTTTCCCAACGTCCCCGAAGACGAGACGGTCCGGCGCCTCTTGGCCGCCTGCCCCGAGACGTGGGAGGGCAAGCGAAACCGCGCACTCGTGGCCCTCCTGAGCGATTCTGCGCTCCGTGTGTCCGAGGCGCTGCGGCTGCGGATTGAGGACGTGCGGTTCGGCGAGCGGACGCTCTGCGTCCACGCCGGCAAGGGCGCGAAGGACGGCACCGGCTTCTTCGGCGCGGAAACCGCACAGGTGCTTCGCACGTGGCTCGCGGCGCGCCGGGACGCG
>DASYZR010000174.1 GCA_035945995.1 bacterium | reverse complement strand
CGGACGCACGTGCAGCGTCGAACCGTCTTTCAAAACCACGTCGGTTTCTCGGGAGACCGGGTAGGGGACGGCCGCAGCCATCGGACGGACCGGGCGCCGGCCCTAGAAGGCGATTCTGCCGAGGGCGACGTCGTCGATGCGGTAGGTCAGATCGTCCGCGCACACGGCCACGACGCCGTCAACCGACCGGATCCACTTGACCACGAGCGTCGGGCCGGCGCAGGAAACCGAGGTGGGGCGGGGAACCGACGGCGACGCTTAGGGCTCGATCAGGCCCTTTCGTATCGCGTACCGGACGAGCATCGTGCGGTCGTGCAGGTTCAGTTTCTCCATGATGTGCGTCCGGTGCGTTTGGACGGTCTTGACGCTGATGTAGAGTTTCTGTGAGATGTCATGGTTGGTGGCGCCCTCGGCGACGAGGGTGAGGATCTCGCGCTCGCGTTCCGTGAGCCCGTCGTAGGTCTCGCGGCCCTCGCCGGTTTCCAGGCGCTTCAGGTAGTCGGCCACCGCCTTCGGTCTTCGCGGCCCCACCGCGGAAGTCGCGCTGGCAGCGTTGGGCGTGGATATGACACGCTTCCCGATAGACCGGCCACTGCGCTAGATGAAGCGGACTCTGCCTCCTGGAGCACTGGAGCATCAGATCCAGGGTGTGAGCCGGCCGGGAACTATGCTCCCCGCGATCTCGCAGGTCGGATGACGATGGCCGGGCTCATCGCGGGCCTGCGGGGGCGAGCCATGTTCCAACCCGGCGCTCCGACCGTCCACGCGCGTGGCGTGCCGGACCCCGAATCAGACTCTGATCCGATCCCGCCGCGGGACGCGGTAGGCGATGATAGAAGTGCAGTCGAGGGCTATGCGCGGAGGCGTCTCCGATGCGGCACGACGGTGACAGCTACTGGGCTCTGATCGAGGTGGAGCGGCAGTTGCGAAACGCGTTGAGTATGGTGCGCGAGGCCGAGCACCTGCTGGCCGACCCGAGCTCGATTCGCGCCGAAGTCGCGGAGGTCGCCGAGGACCTGGCGGATGTTGTCGCGCTTGCCGCCGCATCGAGGCGGCGCGTGCTGGAGGCGTGGTCGGAGTCCGAGGCGGC
The DNA here is from genome assembly GCA_035945995.1 of bacterium. Classification (NCBI taxonomy): domain Bacteria; species bacterium. The sequence continues at coordinate 11,180 of DASYZR010000174.1, read as the reverse complement.
GCGGCCGGCGGCTTGAGCGGCCCTCGCTCGGCCGGTACACGACCGGAGACGAGTGAGGGGTGGCGGGACGTGGTCGCTCGGCGGAGAACCGAGACGATCCGGTGGGGAGGGACGTCTGATGATGCGGATGATCGTAGCGACGGACGGCTCGCCGCACGCGAAGAGCGCGGCCAAACTCGCGGCACGCCTTGCGGGCGCATTGCGGGAGGCGGAAGTGGTACTCGTCAACGTTGGGCACATCCCGGCGACTGCGATCGGCGGTCCTGGCGTGGACTACGTGGGGGACTACGGCATTTTGGTGGCAGGGTTCGAAAAAGCTGGCCAGACGATCCTCGGACAGACCGAGGAGGAGTTTCACGGCATCGACGTGCCCGTCAAGAAGCAGTACCGCCGGGGCGAGCCGTCACACGAGATCCTCGCGGCCGCGACGGAAATGAAGGCGGACCTCATCGTCATGGGAAGCCACGGGCTCGGGCAGATCGGCGGACTGATCTTGGGGCAGCGTGAGCGAACGTGTGTTGCATGGGGCGCACATCCCCGTGTTGATCGTCCGGTAGGAGACGGAGGGGAAACGGATGAAACGCGCGTCGGTGACGGCGCGGAAGGTCACAAAGGGAAAGGTTCTCGGGCGATTGCGGCGGCGGCGGGCGCTATTTTACGGCGCGCAGGGGTCGAGAGGCCCTAAAGACCCGAAGGATCTTCAGCCCGAAGGGTTTCTGCTGAAGGAGGCCGAGAAGTTGGCGCGCGGACGAGGAGCGTTACCCGACCAGATAGACGCCGGACGAAAATACAATCTGGGCGTGAGTGCGATGCAGGAGCGCCGCACGAGACCGCGAGGCACTCTCTGGGTCGGTTCGCGGAGAGACATGGTCTCGAAGGGCATGGCGGTGAGGCCGGGGTAGAGAAGGGCGGGAAAACGGCGGCGCCCGCGTTGCTGCGGTCGGTGCCAATGTTAGCCCCGCGGAGACGCGAGAGCATGAGCGATGGGCGGGAGGCGATGCCGCGTCCGCATCCGCTCCAAGAGCCGTTGAGTGGAGCTCCGGGGGAGGACATGCATCCCGTTCCGCTCGCGAGTCTCTTTGACCGGGTTCGCACGTCTGACCGCGGACTAACCAGTGAGGAAGCGCGGCATCGCCTGGACGAGGTCGGCCCGAACGATCCGACCCCGGCTCGGCACAAGAGTGCGCTCCTGGAGCTTGCTGCCCTCTTCGCCAACCCCCTGGTGCTCATCTTGCTGATCGCCAGCGCCGTTTCGGGCGTATTGGGCGAAATCGTCAGTGCGTCCATCATCGTGATCATCGTCCTCCTCAGCGCGGGATTAAACTTCGTGCAGACCTATCGCGCACGCCGTGCCGCTGAAGACCTGCGGGCGCGGGTGGCCCCGACGGCAACGGTGCTCCGCGACGGGGGCTGGCAGGAGATACCCCGTCGGGACGTGGTTCCCGGAGATATCATCCGCCTAGTGGCTGGAGATCTGGTGCCCGCGGATGCCCGGCTCATCGAAGCGCGAGACCTGCACGTGCAGGAGTCGGCACTAACCGGCGAGTCGATGCCCGCAGAAAAGATGGCCGAGGCAGAGCCTTCTGCTGTGAACGCCGTGTTCCTGGGCACCTCGGTAGTCAGCGGGACGGCGCGGGCGGTGGTGACCGCCACGGGCCGGGCCACTGCCTTTGGAGATATCGCGGTCAGGCTTGCGGCTCGTGCGCCCGAGACGGAATTCGATCGGGGCAGCCGGCAGTTCGGGTTCTTCATCATGCGGACCGTGTTTTTTCTGGTGCTGTTCGTATTCCTCACCGGCGCGGCACTCCGGCACAACCCCCTGGAATCTTTCTTGTTTGCCGTCGCACTCGCCGTCGGGCTCACGCCCGAGAACCTACCGATGATCACGGCGGTGACACTGGGACAGGGCGCGGTGCGGATGGCCCGGCTGAAGGTCGTCGTCAAACACCTCTCGGCCATTCAGAACTTCGGCAGCATCGATATTCTGTGCAGCGACAAGACCGGTACCCTGACGAGTGGGGAGATGGTGCTCGACCAGCGCCTGGATCCACGGGGGAATCCGTCTGAACGCCCTTTCGTGCTGGCCTGGCTCAACAGCTCGTTTCAGACCGGGATCAAGAGCCCCCTGGACGCGGCAATCTTGAGCAACGGTAGCCGTACCCCGTCGGATACGGCCGTTCCGCGCGGTGACCAGGCGGACGTGCAAGTGTATCAGAAAGTGGACGAAATGCCGTTTGACTTCGAGCGGCGGCGGTTGTCGGTCGTAGTGGAGAAGGACGGTCGGCGTCTGCTGATTACGAAAGGAGCCCCCGAGGGCGTGCTCGCGCTGTCCAAAGCCCTCGAGGTGGATGGCGCGGCGAGGCCGTTCGACGCCGAGGCCCGGAGGGAGAGCGAGGCGGTCTGCCAGCGGCTCAGCAACGATGGCTTCCGGGTGCTGGCCGTCGCCTACCGCGCCGTGCCGCAGCAGGACGCGTACCACGCCGCCGACGAGCGCGACCTCGTGCTGGCCGGGTTCCTTGCGTTCGTCGATCCTCCCCTGGAGGACGCCGACGAGGTCTTGGGGGCGCTGCGCCGGGACGGCGTGACGGTCAAGATCCTCACAGGAGACAGCGAACCTGTGGCCCGGCACGTCTGCACGCAGGTCGGGCTGGATCCGGGCCGGTGTGTCGTGGGGGACGAACTGGCGACAATGAACGACAGCGCGCTGGCCGCTGTGGCCGAACGCACAACCGTCTTCGCGCGCGTGTCCCCAGCGCAGAAGAATCGTATCCTGCTGGCCCTGAAGCGCCGCGGCCACGTCGTGGGCTTCCTCGGTGACGGCATCAACGACGCGCCGTCGCTGCACGCCGCCGATGTTGGCATCTCGGTGGCGACCGGGGCAGACGTGGCGAAGGACGCCGCCGACATCATCTTGCTCGAGCGCAGCCTGCGAGTTCTGCATCAGGGCATCCTCGAGGGCCGCAAAGCGTTCGGGAACGTGATGAAGTACTTGCTCATGGGCACCAGCTCGAACTTCGGGAACATGTTCAGCATGGCCGGCGCGTCGCTGTTCCTGCCATTTCTCCCGATGCTGCCCACACAGATCCTGCTGAACAATTTCCTGTATGACTTCGCCCAGGTGACGATTCCGACCGACAATGTCGACGAGACCCTCACGCAGAAGCCGCGGACGTGGAACATTGCGATGATTCGGGACTTCATGCTCTATATCGGCCCGATCAGCTCGATCTATGATTTTCTGACATTCTACGTGCTGCTGCGCATCTTCCACGCGTCTCAGGCGCTGTTCCATACGGGGTGGTTCGTCGAATCGTTGGCGACACAGACGCTCGTGCTGTTTGTGATCCGGACGGCCGGCAACCCGCTGCGCAGCCGGCCGAGTGGGCCGCTCGCAACGACGACGGTCTTGGTTGTGCTAATTGGGATCGTCCTCCCGTTTACAGCCTTAGCCAAGCCGCTCGGGTTTGTGCCGGTCACCGGGGCGTTTCTAGCGTTCGTCGCGATCGCCACCACCACGTACCTGCTGCTCGTGGAGGCAGCGAAACACCGACTGATGCGGAGCCTCGTGATCTGAACCAGCCGGTTCTCTCCGGCACCGTGACCACGGTCCGGGACTGTCCTCAAGCTTTGCCGGCCGTGGGGGCGTACGGCGTACTCGTGGCTCTCGGATGGTCTCCGGACCGGTGAAAAAAGGTAAGGTGAACCCAGTCACGATCCGACGATTCTTCAGCAAGGCAGAGGGCGTGTGTCTGATTCGAGGAATCCGGACACGAGCCGTTCGTCGATGAACCGGCCAAGTTCAATGCGGCGATGGCGGAATCGCTGCGGGCCGGTCACCGTGCGGTGAGTGCAAAATCAGGCATCATTCTGGTTACACGCGTGTAGTGCGCACGGCGTGTCGCGCCTTGGCAACTTCATTCATGCGGGATGCCTCCCTCAAAAAGATCAGTTCCTCAACAAGTGGCGTCGCCCACTCGATTCCGACCAGCCCGGCTGCGAGCACCCAGCGGGGCCATATCAGGTTGCCGCGCCGGGGCGCTGGCCGCCGCTTCGCTCAGGGGGGCGGCTTCAGCAGGTCCTGCAGGGCGGGCGGCAGTTGGGGCAGCCGGGGAAGCTGCGGTTGCGGCGGCTTCTGCTGTGGCTGGGACCCTGTCCCCCTGACGAACTCCGGTCTGCCGGCGAGAGCGAACTTCGGGACATCGAAGGTGCCGTGGATGGAGAACGGGATTCGGACCCCGGTCGCGCCCGAGGCGCCGGGAACGAACCTGCCGAAGATCTCCCCCGCCGACGGGACGCCCCCCGCCATCGACGAGGTCCCTGGCGACGTCAGGGATTTCAGCACGCCCGTTCCCGTGTAATCAAGCGTCTTGTCGAAGCCGAAGCTCCCCCGGCCCGTCCCCTCGACGTCGTCTCCGTCCAGGCGAAGGGCTTGACTGGAAACGCGCTGCTGCGCGATGCTCACGTCCCCGCCGAAGTAGCGAAACCGGGTCGGCCCTTGGGGCAGACTGAGCTGGAGCGCCCTGGCCGCCGTCACCATGAAGTCCCTGAGGTTCAGTCCGGGAAGCGTGCCGTTGCGCACGGCGAAGCTGCCGGCACCAGTCAGTGCGGCTCGGGGATCGCGTCCCAGCGCGGTCGAAAGTCGGAGATCCGTGTCGAGCGTGCCCGTGATCCTGGGCGGCCCGGGATTGAGGATGCCCCCGAACTGCGCCACGTTGATGGCGCGCGCGCGTACCGTCCCGGCCACGGGAAGGGCGGCGGCGGCGTAATCGAGCGCGGCCGCGCCCTGGACGGTGCCGCCGTAGGCGGAGAGCGTATACGCCGGCAACTCGAGCCTGCCCCCGCGCACGCTCAGCCGGCCGCTCGCCTGGCTCGCCGCAACCGGCGGCGCCGCGAGCTGGTGCACGGCGAACGTTCCGGCAGCCACGAGCGCCGCCAGGGGATCTCGTCCCAGCGCAGTCGAGAACCGGAGGTCGGCGTCCCCCGCGCCGGCGATCTTTGGCGCCCGGGGATCGGCGAGGCGCACCACCTGTCCCAGGTCGAGGCGGCGCACGCGCGCGGTGCCCGACGCGGGGAGGCCCGTCGACGCGTAGTTGAGGGCGGCAACTCCCTGCACGGTGCCGCCGTAGGCGGCCAACGTGTACGAGTCGGCCCGAACGGCGTCCATGTAGATGCTGAGCCGGCACCGGATCCGCTCCGCCTCGATGGGAGAGAACACGAATTTGTCGATCCCGACCTCGCCGCGCGCGACCAATCGCCGCGGTCCGGCCGGGCCCGTCACGGCGGGGCCGCCGCGCGCGCGCACGAGACGCTGCAGGAGATTCGCATCGAGCCTGGGGATCACGAGCGTGAACGTCACCGCCGGAGATGCCACGTCGGCGATCGCAACCGTCCCCGTGACGCGCATGGTATCCAGGTTGGCGGCAAAGGTCCCTAGCCCTTTGCCGCCGCTTAGGTGGAACTCGCCGGACTGGAACCGCGTTGGCGCGGCCAGCAGCGGCGTCACGAGCCGCGCATTCCGCAAATCGGCGGTGATCTCGAGCCGCTTCGTCCAGTTCGAGGCGCTCGGGTCGATCGACGACACCCGGGCGTTTAGCCCGACCAGCGTCACAACCGGCGTCGTCTGCTCACGGGTCGGGTCGAGCCTGCCGATCGCGATCTCGACGTTCTTCACCGTCACCGCGCCGAAGGGGGTGAGGGCCAGGAGCGATTGCCCGCCGGCCGACAGCGGCGGGGCGGCCCGTGGCGGCGCCGGGAGATCGTAGTTTGTGCGGCCGGCGGCGTCGCTCAGCACGTTCACACGGACGCCGCTGAGGGCGACGTATGTGATCGCGAGTCGCCGCGTGAGAAGCGCGCGCGGCTCGACGCCGAGATCGACCGATTTCACCAGGATCGCGTCCCCCGTGGGAAATCCTGCCGGGTTCCGGAGGCGGACATCCACCGCGTGGACGTGGACCCGCGGCCACAGGACCAGCCGCAACGCCGCGATCCGGACGTCGCGTCCGGTACCGGCCCGGATGTACTGCTCAAGCAACGGCCGGTAACGGTCAACGGGGATCAGGAACGGCGTGGCCGCCGCGGCCGCCACCACGAGCACCAGGATCGCACCGCCGATGAACAACCACCGCCGCCCACGCGCGGATCTCACCATGCAGCGATGCCTCTCGAGAAGATGGATCACACCTATGAACACCGTACCCTCCGCCTTCGAAGCGGCCTATCAGATCCCGGCTTGATTCCCTCTCGGGCGTGGGGAGGACGAGGCCCGATCGAGCACTCGCTCGGTACCAGGATCGTCGACAGCGAAGCGAGGGACAAAGCCGCGGGAGTCGTCGCCTTCGCACGAGAACCCCGCTATCGCCCGCGGCGCGACGACTTCCGCAGGTGGGCCGGCGAAGTAGCTAGCAAAAGCGATTAGGGCTCAGGTCGTCGTGCCCCCCCGTGAGGTACTGAGAACCCGAAGTCAAAGCCGGTGCAGGGGGTGGAGGATGGGCACGCGGTGCTTTCAGGGCGGCGTCCCGCGACGAGCCTTGGCAGTCTTGAACATCTCGTGCCAGAACGTCGTCGCTCCCGCCACGCCGGCGGCGAGCACCCACCCGGCAGCCGAAGGCGGGGCGACGTGGAGAATTGACGCGAGCGGTGGGACGTACAGGACCACGGCCAGACTCGCGACCGTGACGCCCAGGACGGGAGGGAGCACGCGGTTCCCCGACAGCGGCGCCCGCCAGAAGGCTGTTGTTGGTGACCGTGCCGACAACACCAGGATGATCTGTCCCAGCAGCAGGGCGGCCAACGCGATCCCGCGGGCGTGCGCCTCGCCGCCAACGTGCCCGAGGCCCCACAGGTAGAGCCACAACACGCCGCCACAGAGGGTGACTCCCGTCGCCGACGCCCACAAGAAATCTGCCGAATCGACGAGTCCGGCCTCGGGATGCCTGGGAGGACGGCGCATGAGGTCAGGCGCGGGTGGATCGTACTCGAATACGAGCGATGCTGTGGGGTGGACGATCAACTCCAGCCACACGAGATGAAGCGGCAGGAGGAGGAGAGGCGCACCGAGGAGCGGGACCGTCAGCGCGGCCAGCAGGATCGGCGTGTGAAAGGCAATCAGATACGTGAATGCCCGCCGGAGATCATCGAAGATACGACGCCCTTCCCGGATCGCCATGATGAGCGTGGCGAAGTTATCGTCCAGCAACACGATCGTCGCGGCCTCGCGGGCGACCTCGGTGCCGCGCTCGCCCATCGCGACCCCGACGTCCGCCTCGCGGAGGGCCGGCGCATCGTTGACGCCGTCTCCCGTCATCGCGACGACCTCGCCCTGACTTCGCAGTGCCTGGACCAGGCGGTACTTCTGCTCCGGGCGAACGCGCGCGAAGATGTTGATGCGGCTCACCAACTGCCGCAAGGTCGGCTCGTCGGCCCGGTCCAGGTCCTCTCCTGTAACGATGGGTAGTTCATGGCTGTGCGGCAGGCCGAGGCCCTCGGCCACCGCGTGCGCGGTCACCGGGTGATCACCCGTGATCATCGCAACACGGATTCCCGCTTGGGCGCACTCGAGTAGTGCCTCCGCTACGCCCGGTCGAAGTGGATCTGAGAACGCGATGAGCCCCGTAAAACGAAGGTAGCCTTCGTCGGCAGCCCGGTCGCCCGTGGTGCGCGGGAGCGGACCGCCGGCGACGGCGATCACGCGGAAGCCCTCGGCGGCCAGGACGCGGTTCGCCTCGAGGGCCTGCCTTCGGCGCTCCGCATCAGCCTGGCTTCGTTCGAGGATGCCCTCTGCCGCACCCTTTGCCGAGATCCACGCGTTGCCGTTATGGTCCCAAACGTGCGAGTTGTACTTGCCGGTCGGATCGAACGGGTAGTCGTGGGCGAGGGTCCTTGCGTGCAGCGCGTCCACATTGACTCCATGGGCCACGGCGAACCGGAGAATCGCTTGGTCCATCGGATCGTACGGGCGAGGCTCTGAAGCCCGCACGGCCTCGTGCAGCAGGGCCTCGGCTTCCGAAGACAAGGGGTCACCCGCTCGGACGATCTCGGGCGGCGAAGATAGGGCAGCTACGTCCATGCGTCCGAGCGTGAGCGTGCCGGTCTTGTCCGCGCAGATCACGGTGGTGGCCCCCAGGGCCTCGACCCCGGTCAGGCGCCGGATCAACGCCCGCGCCCTGGCCAGCCTCCAGGCACCGAGTGCCAGATAGAGCGTGTAGACGATGGGGAACTCTTCAGGGACGGCTGCGATCCCCAGGCTGACGCCCGCTATGATCCCCGCCGCCCAGCCGCGCCCCTGGATCACCTCGATGGCGAAGACCCCAGCGCAGAGGATCGCCGCGCCGCGGGCCAGTTGCCGGATGAGCCGGCGGATGAGGCGCTGGAGCGGCGTCGGCGGCGGGGTGATCCGGGCCATAAGGCTTCCGATCCGGCCATACCGCGTGGCCGCGCCGGTGACGGCGATCCGCGCGGTGCCCCGGCCTGCGCGCAGCGTCGTGCCGGCAAACAGCAGCCGATCTCCGCCCTCGGTCGCCGCGTCTTTGATGACAGGGTGCGCCTCTCCGGTCAGGGCGGACTCGTCTACGACGAGCGCCGTGCCCTCGAGGAGGGTCGCATCCGCCGGAATGATGTCGCCTTCGTGAAGGACGATGATGTCGTCGGGAACCAAGGTCTCGGCCGTGACGGTCTGACGCTGCCCGTCGCGCCAGACGATGGCCGCGGGCGCGGTGAGCCGCTTGAGTTGCGCCAGCGCCTGTTCGGCACGCCGTTCGAGGACGAGAGTCACCGCGGAGATCGGCACGAGGGCCCCGAAGGTCACCGCCGCATCGACGTAGTCCCGCAGCACGAGGTAGGTACTGCCGGCGACGAGCAGGAGGGCGGCCATGGGGTCCGCGAGGGCCCGTAGCAGCCAGCCGAGAACGCCCACACGACGGCGCTCGGGGACCAGGCGGTTGGGCCCGTAGACGGCGAGGAGGGCATGGGCGCGGTCGGTGGTCAGTCCGCCGCTCGGTTCGCCCTTTGGCTGCGATGTCACGTTGCGTCCGGTATGACACGCGTTGTCGCTGCGCACGCCACCACGATGCTACGAAATGAGCCGGGCCAGCGCAAATGCCGCCGCTGCAGCGAGTCCCCCGACGAGCACGGTCTGGGCTGCGCTGCGGCCGGGCCGAGCGCCGGTGAATCGACCCTTGATATACCCGAAGACCATCAGGGCCGCGAGTGTGACGGCGATCGAGGACGGCAATGCAGTTCCCACGTGTGACGTAAACAAGTACGGTGCGAGCGGGATGAACCCGCCGCCGACGTAGGCGCCGGCGATCGTGAGTGCGCTGGTGAACGCACGCGCCGGGACAGGTTTCTCCAGTCCTAACTCGAACCGCATCATGAAGTCGATCCACGCCTGAGGGCGACGGCGGAGCGCCTCGATCACTGGCGTGCTTTCTTGCGGCGCGAGGCCGTATCCGGCAAACACCTGGCGGACCTCGTCGGCCTCGACGTCGGGGACCGTCCGGACCTCGTCGGTCTCACGCGCTTGTTCGCTCGCATAGTGTTCGGCATCGCTTCTGGCAGCCAGATAACCTCCCAGCCCCATCGCGATTGAGCCCGCCGCGATTTCAGCGAGGCCGGCAGTCACGACGATCCTTGTCGAGGTGACGACGCCGGAGAGGCCCGCCGCGAGGGCAAACGGGACCGTCAGCCCATCTGACATCCCGATCACAATGTCCCGAACCATCTCGCCGCCGGTGAAGTGACGTTCGACGTGGGGCGTCTGCGGCATTGGTCGCCTCCCTCTCATGCATCGTGACTCGGACGATTGAGGCCCGTCGGAGTAGCGAGGAAACCTTCAAGAGGCGCTCGGCGGAGACCTTACAAGACAGGCGGTCGCGCCAGTTCCGCGTCACGCCGCCGCGCGACCGGCCCTGCCCACCGGACAATGTTGGGAGGACTATGATGCCGGAGCGATGCATCGGCCGGCGTATCGGCGCGGTCAGTAGACGATGTGCCGCTCGATGTTGATCGCCGACATCAGCTTCTGCCACGTTTCATCCGACTGACATCGCCCACGGAGCTCGATGGCGCGACGGCCAGCGCCCAGGTCCACCGTGGCTTTCCAGCAGCGGTTGGAGCCTCGCAGCGATCTGGATTCGGCAACCATGTCCTGCGCCGGCTCAGGCGCCTGGGCGGCTCTTGGCGAGCAGGCGGCGGTTTACTTCGGCGTGTGGGAGGATCTTGGTCTGACGGTCGCGGGTGTGTTGGCAGTGGAATGCTCCCCTTCGGCGCCGCCCCGGAATCCGCGCTCTTGTGAAGTTGTGGCCCTTGTTCTGGCTCGCGATTGTGATGCTTACGCTCGCCGCGCCGCTCCCGGCAACCGCGTTTGTCGCTCAGTCCGGCAACGCTGTCTTGGTCTCAGCGCCGATCCGCGATGACCTCTATGCGGCGGGGCGCACGGTTACGGTGATGGCGCCGGTTGAGGGCGACGTATCCGCCGCCAAGCGGTCGATCGAGATCCAGCCGGGCGCCCAAGTGACCGGCGGCACTGTTCGGCTGCCCATTCCGTCCCGTCCGCGAACCGCGGTGGCGCCCGCAAGCCCGCGCTTCTGGTTGGGGGGCCACGTGGCGGAATTTCTTGCGCGCTTCGCCCTGGACCTCATCAGTGTGGAACGCCGTGACCGGAAAGGGGGTTGATCATCCGCCAGGATTGCCTCGGTCATCATCGGAGGCAGGGGCATGAGTCCGAGACTTCTCGTGATACTGGCGCGAGCAATTTGCGTCTCCTGTCGTTCGCATTAGACGCTTCCTGCCGAACGGGCGGTTTTTGCGTTGGCGCGCTTGGTTCGGTTTAACCTGCTCACACCGCGCGGATCCAATCACGCTCCGCGTACCGCTTCAGATTCGCGAATTGGCGCGTTTGCATGATCCAGTGTGTAGGCTCCAACAGAAAGAAGGTCGCAACGGGCTGAAGCCAGCGCGGCCGTAGGGCCCAGTAACCGCTCACCACGAGCCGGGTGCGGTAGCCCGGAAGTTCTTCGAGCAGAAAACCCCAGAGTGAGTCGGTGTAGAATCGCGGCCGTGGTCCCGTCGGATCGAACGGGCGGCCGGACAGGTCGAATGATGCCTGCAGCCCCAGGAAGTGCTCTGGCTCAAGCGCCGCCACGGTCCAGGCGCTCCGGCCCATCGCTGTCAACCGATCCCCG
>DASYZR010000173.1 GCA_035945995.1 bacterium | reverse complement strand
CCGGCCGGCTTCCGATGTTCTGCCACGCATGCGGGGTGCCGTTGGGTATGAACACGAATGTTCCCGGTCGCAGCTCGTGGAGGGCGCCTCCGAGCTTTATCCGGAACACGCCTTCGAGCGTATGGATCAGCTCGTCTTCGGCATGAACGTGCAGCGGCGGACCTTCTCCTGGCGCAGCGATCGTTTCCAGCGCTGTGACTGCCCCGCCGGTCTCGTCAGACATCGCCTTGAACGTCAACACTCCGCCGACTGGATTCTCAACCGACAGACCCGCTCGCGCGGCAACGACTATCGGCTTGCTCAAACCTCGTGCATGCTAGCGGAGACCGACGATTGCTTCGTCCTTAAGCGATACAGAAGGTGGGCCGAGGGAGGACTGTAAGCCGGGTTCTACCAGACTGAATTCAGTTCCCGTCCGCCAATACGCAGTGACATCCAACGACACGGCCCGATCGGCGGAGACTGTTCCCTAATTGTTCCCTGAGGAACGCTGACTTATGTGTCGCATACGCGGAGTGTCGCGTCGATTTGGTCTCGTCGTTAAGTCCTTCGGACAGATCAATACTAGGCAGCCTTCCTTCGTGTCATATGTCAGCGCCGAAACGGGCGCCGTACGACTGAACGAGCATCGCAACAACCTCGGCCGGTGATGGCCGGTTGTGCAACTCGCGGCCAACGCGGGTAGCGGCCGCCCTATATATGGGGTTCTGCAGCAACTCTGCCGCAGCGGCGCGAATCGACGTCGGGTCCTGCTCGTCCGGGTCCAGGCTGAGGCCAGCACCAGTTTGCTGGATGGATCGGGCGAGTCTGAGTTGACTCTGGCGGCCCAGCGGTAGAAGAAGATGCGGCAGCCCGTAAAGGAGGGCGCCCAGAGTGCCGCCAGCTCCTCCCTGCGAAATAACCAGATCGACCCGGTCGAGCAGTAACGACTGCGGCAGGTAGGGTGTCGCCCGCACATTTGGAGCGATGTCTCCAAGCGCTTCAACGGGGTTTGGGCCGGTCGTCACTACCACAGCGCCGACGATTGGCGCGACGGCGTCGACGATTAGCCGGAGGCGCTCCGGAGTGCTGAACACCGGCACCGTCCCCAGAGTCGCGTAGACGGTAGGTCGCGGCAGGTCGGCCAACCACACCGGGGCGTCAACAGGCGGCCCGTCGAATGCCACGGGGCGCACCTGGAAAACGCCCTCAATTTCGCCGATTTCGTCGGACTGAAGGGGCGCCGGGCATGCGTCCAGGTAGATCTCGCCGGTCGCGCGAACCTGCCGTACAGGAAGGTGTTCGGCCCAGACCGGCGTGAGCAGATGCCGCGCCCTTCGCCTGGCTTCTGAGGGCCACACAGGTTCGTGCCACGAATGGGTCACGCATGGGATGCCGAGGATGGCCGCGAGCAACACTCCCGAATACTCCAGCTCTTCGTTGACCACAAGCTCGGGTCGCCACGATGCGCTCAACGCCAGCAGGTCAGGCAACGCTGATCCCACCCAAACGTCCGTGAACATGTGTGCCGCCCAGTCGTCCGGGTAGCGAGTATGTGCGATCAGGAGGGCATCGGCCTGTTCAAGTCCGACAGGAGAGGACTCCATGCCGCAAGACTTGGCCCAGCGGGCGAGGTCCGGACCGGACGCCACGAGGACGTCGTGACCCGCGTCGCGCGCAGCTAACGCGAGCGGCGCCATTGGATGGAAGTGACCGTACGCGGGAAACGAGGTGAACAGCCACCTCATCCCGCGTAACCTGTGGGCGGCCCGCGCCGGTCGAGCCGCGGTTTGCAACCATTGGCCGGGCGGCAGGACATCAGGACCCGCACGCCGCAATTCTCATGGGTCTCGGTACCGAGAGAACATCGCGTCGCTTCATGGTCCTGACGCGTACGTCCTCGGGTTTAAGAGCGTCTGGGTGGCTGCCGACTATGCCAGGTTCGCTCGATGGGCGGGCGTCAGTAGGACACAGAAGGCGTCGCTACTGTGCGCCACCACGTGGAGAGGTTCAATGTGCTGTCGCGCAGCCCCCGCGAATGCGCCACATTGGCAACAGGGACACAGTAGGTCGCGTTGCGCCGTCGCTGTTTCAGCGAGCTGTTCCCTGATTGTTCCGCCGACAGCCAGGTCTGACTCGAAACCGAATTCAAAACCAGGGGTGTGGGCCGAGAGCGGCGCGTAAGCCGGGTTCTTTTTTCGCCAATTCAGATTGGGCGTCGCGAATTCGGGACGACACCTAACGACAAGCTGCGACACGATGCGGCTGTGTACTGAATGCGTACTGGTACGCAAAACCTTCTGTCTCCCCCATGCCACGCCCCTAGCCGATCAGCCCAACTCGACCACCTTGCGCCGGCCCGCTCGCCCGGAAACCAGGCGGACAGCGGAGCGTGGCATTGCAAAATGATCGGACAAGAGCTGCAACAGTTCGGCGTTGGCTCTGCCGTCGGCCGGCGCAGCCCTCAGCCAGACATGAAGACCGTCATCCAGTCGCTCGATACGCCGACGAGATGAGCGCGGGTGCACTGTGACTGAAAGGCGCTCAGGCACCCAACGGTTCCATCCCTGCGAGACCGACAGCGTCCTGGACACGTCGCAGAGTGCGGTCCGCCGTAACTCGAGCAGCCGCGGCTCCCTCGCTCAGGAGCCTGATTAGCGCCCCGTCGTCTGTCCGAATCTCGGCGTATCGCTCTTGGATTGGCTGCAATTCGGCGATCAGAGCGTCGGCGAGGTGGCTCTTCAAGTTGTCGTATGACTTGCCACTGAATTGTTCGACGGCGGCATCCAGCGAAACCTTGGTCACGGCCCGATCGATCTCAATCAGATTTACTACGCCAGATGAAAGAGGCCGGTGAACCGTCTGCCGGCTATCGGTCACCGAGCGCGCGAGTTTGCGCCTTTGTTCACCAGCCCTGAAATCGCCCTTATCCTCGTCGCGCCTGAGATCAAGGGGCGTGCGTTCGACGCCCGAATCGGGGGCTACGGAATGTCGTTGCGGGTGGCCTTGTCAACACCCCCTGCGTCGCCGGCTTTCTGTTCAGAGTTCGCCGACGATATCCGTCCGGGCTAAACAGCTTCGCCCACCGGTGCGGACGGCTTTTCGATCTCGCGTGTGGTCGGTCTGTAAGCAACGAGCAAGACGACACCCGCCAGAACGAATAGGAACGGCGCCACAACAAAGGACGTCGCGTAGGCCGTGACCGTGCCGGGAGCATCCAGAACTCCCGCCACCACGGCTCCGATCGCACCCCCAAGAGCTCCAAAGGTGTTCAGCAGCCCGCCCGCCAGGCCCATTCGTTTCTGGGCGACCGATGAAGTCGCGGCGATCGTGGTGGCCACCGAGCAGCCGATGAATCCAAGCGCGCCGACAGCAAAACCGAGCGCGAGCCAGGCTGCCGAGCCGTGTAACCCTGGTCCGACGAGCGGCGCCGTGCTTCCGGCCAGCAGTGCAAGCGAGACGACGACAGTCCTTCGCAGGCCGATGCGTCGAATGGCGAGTCCCACAAGCAAGCCACCTGCGATGCCGCTCAGGCCAGCCGGAACCAACGCGAGGCCCGCGGCCTGCGGCTGGAGGCCCAGTGGTCCCTGAAGCACGAGCGTGACGGTGAACGGCACGATGCCGGCGGCGACCTGTAGGAGACCAGACACGACAATGGCGCCGGTGAATTGTCTCGATCGGAAAACGGTGAAGGGGACGAGCGGGTCAGGGACGACGTGTTCGATCCAGACAAATCCGGCGAGGAGAGCTGCCGCCAGGCCTGTGAAAGCGACGAGGCGCAGGGCGCCACCCGAGCTGGTCGAAATACCAACGATCAGCGCCAGAATTGCCGCGGTACCCACGACCGCGCCTCGGATGTCAAGTCGCGGCCGGACCTGACCCCTATCCCGCTGCTGGAGCAGTACGGCCGATCCGGCCAGCATCACGGCGATGACCGGCACGTTGACGAAGAAGACCCAGCGCCAGCCGAGAAAACCCGTGATAACGCCGCCGAAGATCGCGCCAAGTAGCAATCCAAGCATTGCGACGCTCCCGAACACACCAAGCGCCCGGTTCCGCGCATCGCCCGGTTCGAATTCCCTGGTCACGAGGACAAGCGACCCCGGCGCCAGGATTGCGCCGGCGAGTCCTTGCACTGCGCGCGCAACGAAGACGAGTGTTGCGTTGGGGGCCAACCCACCGGCCATCGAAGCGATGCCGAAGACCGCCAGTGCGCCCATGTAGACCCGTTTGGTGTCGAACGCATCGCAAACGCGACCTCCCAGCAACAAGAAGCCAGCCTCCATCAGTGCATAGGCGCTCCTGACCCACTGCACCTGGTCCGCTGTGAGCCGGAACTCATGTGCGATGGACGGGATAGCAACGATCACGATCGAGAAATCCATGACCCCGATCAGCTGGGTCGCCGCCAGCAAGGCCAACACTGCCGCCGCGGGCCTGCGGTTCATTGATTCATCTCCTCGTGCCACCGCCGGCGACTAGCGGCTCGGCGCGTCCCGATTCGCTCACCCAGCCCTCCAGGGGCTGTCCTCCGGGCACCACCCGACGAACAGTTCGCCTCGTCGAACTCGGCCAGCACGATGACGTGAGTGGAATCGAAATGGTTCTGCGAGAAGGGCCATCTGTCCCACCCCACCAGCTGGTGCCACGAGATGCCGTTTCCATTGCCTTCGAATAGGCCGGAATGAATGTGGCCCACGGGTGATCCAACTCTCGCTGAGCCAAACCGACTACTTGCTAGTGATGTAAATGTGAGACATAGATCGAGGCGCCTTTTGGAACCGGCACTCCCGTGAAGCTCGGCCACGCCGCCAACCGCGTACTCACCGGCGCGGTAGAGCTGGTTCCACACGGGCCAGTATCTATGCCGACGGCCCGACTGAGGCCCTCTTGCCGGTGTTGCGTCGGCTTCGGACCCATCGCGCGTCCAGGCGGCGCAGACCGTGATGGCGTCCGGGTCGTTAGGGATACAGAAGGTTCTGGGTACCAATTGAGTACTGAATCGAGAGTACCTAGACCGCTAAATGTTGGCGTCTGCTTCTAACTACCGCAATATGTTGTTGTTGTGGGCCGAGAGCGGCGCATAAGCCGGGTTCTGTCTAGGCGAGTTCGCAACCCGCGTTCCGGATACGAAACGACACTTAACGACACCCGGTGATTGAGTCCGGCTACGTACTGAATGCGTATTTGTACGCGAAACCTTCTGTATCCCGACACGAGTGGCGCCGCGGTGATCCAGCTGAACCGACTAGCGTGTGAACCGACCGAGCTATCCAGGCAGCGCGGTTCGTGGCTTGAGCAGCAGGCAACTTAGGGCCGCAAGCAGCA
>DASYZR010000172.1 GCA_035945995.1 bacterium | reverse complement strand
CCGAAGAAGCAGATCGCGACCTCGTCACGGCCGGCCAGTTTCGTCGCCAGGGCCGCGCCGGTGGCGAGGCCGATCCCGCCGCCGACGATGCCGTTCGCCCCGAGGATGCCGGCGTCCACATCGGCGATGTGCATCGAACCGCCTTTGCCTTTGCAGTACCCCGCCGCCCTGCCGAGCAGCTCGGCCATCATGCGGCGGGGATCGCCGCCTTTGGCGAGGCAGTGACCGTGGCCCCGGTGCGTGCTGGTGATGCGGTCGCCCGGCCGCAGCGCCGCGCACGCGCCGACCGCGACGGCCTCCATCCCGATGTAGGGATGCGTCGTGCCGCGCATCGCGCCTTCGCGGTACAGGTCGAACGCGCGCTCGTCGAACCGCCGGATGCGGAGCATCATCCGCAGCATGTCGACGAGCTGCGCGGGACTCAGATCCGGAGGCGACGTCACGGTCGCGTCGTTACCCCCGGCATAAGCGCCACTGGGCGTCCGCGAGGCGCTGCCGCCTTGCCCGACACGTTCCGTCGTGCTCATGCCGCGTTCACCCCATCCCATCCGCCGTGGTCCCGCTCCCGCCGCCCTGCCCGCCGCGATCCGGTTCCTCCAACCCCAGCGAGAACGGCCGCTCGAGGAGCGACTGCGGGAACGCGCGGAAGGCGAGGTGCGTGTTCGTGCGGACGATCCCGGGCACCTCCGTCATTCGGCTGGTGACGAGATCCGCGAGCTCGTCGTAGTCGCGCAGTTTCAGCACGGCGATGATGTCCCACTCGCCGGTGACCGAGTACACTTCCTCGACGCCCGGGATCTCGGCGAGCCGGCGGGCGACGTCCGGAATCCGCCGGCGTTCCGCCTGAATCATCACAAACGCGGTGAACATCGTCGTCCCCCTTGTCAGGCCGCGGCGGCGTAGCGGTAGGCGAGGTCGAGGTACACGGCGGTCTGCAGCACGAGATCGCGGATCGCGACCGCCTCGTTCGGGCCGTGCGCGTGGTGGCGGCCGGGATCGCTGTCGGGATGGCCCGGCGAGAACCCGTAGGCCGGCACGCCGAGCTCGCGAACGAAGCGCGAATCGGTGAACCCTCCGCTGAGGCTCGGCACGAGCTCGACCGGCCGGTCGAGCGCCCGCCGGAGGGCGTCCGCGAACGCCGCGAGGACCGGCTCGGTGGCCGGCGACGTGTTGGCCACCGCGGTCTGCTCGACGCGGACGTCCGCCTCGCCGAGCAGCCGGCGCACCTCCGCCTCGACGTACGGGGGGCCCTGATGCGGGAGCGCGCGCACGTCGCAGGTGAGCCGGCAGGCGTCGGGAACGCTGTTCGACTTCACGCCGCCGGCGATCAGCGTCGGCGTCGCCAGCATGCGCGACACCTGGCGCAGGTGATCGGCGAGGCGCGGGCTTCCGGGGGTGAGGCGCGCGATCACCTCGTCCACGTTGGACGGGGTCACGGGGCCGGTGAGGCGGCTCAGCGCGCCGAAGACGGGACCGCGCGTATCGCGCTCCGCCTCGTAGCCGCGCAGGCGGTCGAGGGCGGCCGCCGCCTTGTAGAAGGCGTTGTCCCCCTGCCACGGCCGCGCGGCATGAGCCCCGCGGCCGTGAAAGGTCGCCGCGATCTCGAACCGGCCCTTCTCCCCCACGCCGAGGATGCACCAGTCGCGGCCCTCCACCGGGACGAAAAATCCGCCGCCTTCGTTGAGGCAGAGGCCGCCGCGCACCCAATCCGCGCGTTCGCGGACGACCCACCCCATCCCGTACGACCCGCCCGCCTCTTCGTCCGCGACGCAGACGAAATGGACGCCGTGCGCGAGCGGCGCCCCGAGGCGCCGCAGCAGGATGAGGGCCATCGTCTGCGCGGCGACGGTCCCCTTCATGTCCGCCGCGCCGCGGCCCAGGAGGTGGCCGTGCGAGACGACGGCGTCGAACGGCGGGTGGGTCCACTGCTCGGGTGCGCCCGCCGGCACGACGTCCGTATGCGACGCCAGGACAAGCGCGATCCGTCCGCTGCGTCCGGGGAGCCGTGCCACGAGGTTGCCGCGCTCCGGGACGCGTCCCGCGATCTCCGACTCGATGCCGGCCGCGCGCAGCGTCCGCGCCAGATGCGTCGCGGCCTCGGTCTCGTTGCCCGTGGGCATCACGCCGGTATTGGTCGTGTCGATCCGCACGAGGTCGCGGGCCAGAGCCACAATCTCATCCTGCGACCCTTCCGCGAGGCGGCGGGAGTCCGGGGCGGACATGACATCCACCTCGTTCCCGCCGGCGCGAGCGGCTTCCTCCCGCTATCCCTTCCAGGGAATCGGCGCGACCTCGGGGTAACCGCGGAGCGCCGCGTCCAGCACCGCCGTCGCGCGGCCCAGCGCGGCCGCGGTGGCGCCCTCCGCCCGGATCACGAGGGCCGGCTCCGTGTTGCTGGCGCGCACCAGCGCCCACCCGTCGGGAAAGACCGCCCGCGCCCCGTCCACGTCGATCACCTCGTACCGGCGCCGGAACTCGGCGGTGAGTGATGCGACGATCGCGAATTTTCGCTCGTCCGGGCAGGCCACGCGAATCTCCGCCGTCGTGTGGTAGCGGGGGAACTCCGCGGCGAGGGCCGACAGCGGGCGGTCGGTGCGGGAGAGCAGGCGGAGCAGCCGGCCCGCCGCGTAGATGGCGTCGTCGTAGCCGTAGTACTCGTCGGCGAAGAACATGTGGCCGGACATCTCGCCGGCGAAGAACGCGCCCGCCTCCCGCATCCGCGCCTTGATCAACGAATGCCCGGTGCGGGTCCACTCCGGGCGCCCGCCCAGCCGCCGGATCTCGTCCACGAGCGCCTGCGAGCACTTGACTTCGACGAGCGCCGTCGACCCCGGATGCGCGCGCAGGACTTCCCGCCAGAACAGCGCCATCAGGAGATCCCCCGGCAGGATGGCGCCGCGGTCGTCGACCACGCCGATGCGGTCGCCGTCCCCGTCCAGGCCGATCCCGAGATCGGCGCGTTCGGTCCGGACGGCGCGGATCAGGTCGGCCATGTTGCGGGGGTCCACGGGGTCGGGGTGATGATGCGGAAAGGCGGGGTCGAGATCGCAGTACAGCGGGACCACCTCGCATCCCCACCGCCGCAGGATCGCCGGCGTGAACGCACCCGCGGTCCCGTTCCCGCAGTCCACGACGACGCGGAGCCGCTGCGGGCCGAGCCGGATCTTGTCGACCAGCATCGCCGTGTAGGCCCCCCGGACTTCCTGCATCGCCACGGTCCCCTCGCCGTCCGCGAACACCCCGCTCTGCGCGATGTGCCGCAGGCGCTGAATCTGGTCGCCGTACAGCGTCCCCGGCCCGTCCGCGAGTTTGATGCCGTTGAACTCGGGCGGGTTGTGGCTGGCCGTCACCATCACCCCGCCCCGCGCGCGGAAGTGGTGCACCGCGAAGTACATCATCGGGGTCACGGCGAGGCCGATCGCCGCGACGTCCCGGCCCGCGCGGGTCAGGCCGTGGATCGCCGCCCCGTAGAGGGCCTCCGAACTGGTCCGGTTGTCGTGACCGCAGACGATGGCACCCGGGGCGGTCCCGTCGAGGAGCGTGCCGAACGCCCGGCCGATGGCCTCGCCCGTTTCGACGTCGAGCCCGCGGCCGAAGATCCCGCGGATGTCGCATTCCCGGAATATCTCCGCGGCGCGCGTCTGCGCGGGGCGATGCGGCCACAACGGTTAGACGTTCAGCTCCTTCAGGGTGCCCGTCACCATGTAGATGACGCGCTCGGCGATGTTCGTGGCGTGGTCTCCCATCCGCTCGAGCGCCTGGGCCGAAACCAGGAGATACGTCGCGCGCTGGATGTTGCGGGGATCCTCGATCATGTAGGTCAGCAACTCGCGGAACACCTGGCCGTAGAGGTGGTCGACCTCATCGTCCGCGGCCGCCATCTGCTGCGCCAGGTCGACGTCGCGCCGCACGAACGCGTCCAGGCCCGTCCGGAGCATCCGCTGCACCATGTCCGCCATCCGCGGAATGTCGATGAGGGGCTTGAGCAGCGGCTGGCCTGCCATGCGCTTCGTCGCCCGGGCGATGTCCTCCGCGTGGTCGCCGATGCGCTCGAGATCCATCGTCATCGCCCACACCGCGGCGATCGTCCGCAGGTCCTTCGCCATGGGCTGCTGGGTCGCCATCAGCATGAGGCACCGTTCTTCCAGCTCCAGGTGCAGCGCGTCGATCGAGTTGTCCGCGGCGATGATCTCCTCGGCCATCTCGACGCTGCGCGCGCGCAGCGCCTCGATCGAGCGGCGCACCGCCTCCTCGACGAGCGCGCCCATGCGAAGCAGATCGTCGCGGAGACTCGTCAGTTCCCGATCGAACGTCTCTCGCGTTTGCACGGCCGTCTCCCCGGGGGTGCCTCCACCCGTGGGGACGGTTTCCCGGCTCCCAGGACCACTTCCTGTCGCGCTCCGCGGCCGGCGGGGTCCGCGCCGTCACCTGCCCGCGGCGTGAACCGCGGGATCAGCCGAACCGGCCGGTGACGTAGTCTTCCGTCTGCCGTTCCTTGGGCCGCGTGAAGATCTCCGCCGTCGGGCCGTACTCGATGAGTTCGCCCGCCAGCATGAAGGCGGTGCTATCGGAGACGCGCGCGGCCTGCTGCATGTTGTGCGTCACGATGACGATCGTCAACGTCTCCCGCAGTGTCCTGGCCAGCTCTTCGATTTTCAACGTCGAGCCGGGGTCGAGGGCGGACGCCGGCTCGTCCATCAGCAGCACCTCCGGCTGCACGGCGAGGGCCCGGGCGATGCACAGCCGCTGCTGCTGGCCGCCGGACAAACTCGTTCCGGGCCTGGCCAGGACGTCTTTGACTTCGTCCCACAGCGCGGCCTGCCGGAGGCTCCGCTCGGCGACCTCGTCGAGCATGCGGCGGTCGCGGATGCCGTTCAGCCGGAGGCCGACGACGACGTTGTCGTAGATCGACATCGTCGGAAACGGGTTGGCCCGCTGAAACACCATGCCGACGCGGCGGCGCACCTCGACCGGATCCACGCTCGGGGCGTAGATGTCGTCGCCGTCGAGAAGCACGCGGCCCGCCATGCGCGCGCCGGGCACGACCTCGTGCATGCGGTTGAGACACCGCAGAAACGTCGATTTGCCGCACCCGGACGGACCGATGATCGCGGTGATTCGCTTCGTGGCGATAGTGAGGGACATCCCCTTCACGGCATGGGTGCGCCCGAAGTAGGCATGGAGGTCCTGGGTCACCAGCTGCGACGGAGCGTTGGTGTCGACGGCCTGCCCCTTGGCCAGCGCCGAGGAAATGGCGTGGTCCCACAGTGTCATGCTCGCCCTACCTTGAGTCACGACTTCGGATTCCATCGGTGGGCTACCTCCCCCCCACTCGAAACCGCTGGCGGCCCGCCGCGCGCGCTCCCACGCTCAGGAGGAGCGTGATCGTCATCAAAACGAGCGCCGCCGCCCACGCCTGCCGGTGCCAGTCGTCGTACGGCGCGATCGAGTAGGTGAACAACTGCACCGTGAGCGTCGAGATCGGCTGGTCCAGGCCCGCCTGCCAGTACTGGTTGTTGAACGCGGTGAACAAGAGCGGCGCCGTCTCGCCCCCGATGCGTGCGATGGCGAGCATGATGCCGGTGATCACGCCGGCCGTCGCGGTGCGGAGGATGACCCGCAGGCTTGTCACCCACCACCGGATGCCGAGCGCCAGCGACGCTTCCCGCAGCGACGATGGCACCAGCCGCACCATCTCCTCCGTGGTCCGCATCACCAGCGGGACCATCATGAAGCCCAGGGCCAGCCCGCCGGCCAGGGCCGAAAATCGATGCATCGGGACCACGACGAGCGTATAGACGAAAACGCCGATCACGATGCTCGGGACGCCGTTCAGCACGTCGGCCGTGAAGCGGATCCACCATCCCAGCCGTCCGTCGCCGCCCTCGGCCAGAAAGAGGCCCCCCAGGATCCCGACGGGGACGCCGACGCACGAGGCGAGCCCGATCAACGTCAGAGTCCCGGCGATGGCGTTGGCCATCCCTCCGCCCGGCTCGCCGACGGGCGCGGGAAGATGGGTGAAGAACGCCCAGTTCAGCGCCGACGCGCCCTGGAGGACGACGTAGCCCAACACACTCGCCAGGGGGGCGACCGCGATGAGAATCGCCGCGAGGCACACCCAGCCCATGATCCGGTCCGTCACCCGGCGGCGCTCCGCGGAGCGGTGGCCCAGGACGATCACAGCCCCACCGGCACCTTGGATGTGACGCGCGCCACCAGCCACCGCGCCATGGCGTTCACGATCAACGAGACGACGAAGAGGACGAGCGCCATCTCGATGAGGGCGGAGAGGTACAGGTCGGAGGTCGCCTCGGTGAACTCGTTGGCCAGGACCGCGGCGATCGTGTAGGCGGGCTGAAAGAGAGACGTCGCGATCTGCGGCCGGTTGCCGATCACCATCGTCACCGCCATCGTCTCACCCAGGGCGCGCCCGAGGCCCAGGATGACCGCGCCGATGATGCCGACCCGGCCGTACGGCAGCACGGCCCGGCTGATGACCTCCCAGCGCGTCGCGCCCAGCGCGTACATGGCCTCCCGCTGTTCCGGCGGCACCGCCCGCAGGATGTCGCGTGAGACCGCGGACACGATCGGAATGATCATCACGGCCAGGATGATGCCGGCCGCCAGCAATCCGATCCCGTACTGTGGACCGCCGAAGAGCGGCAGCCAGCCCAGCGTCGCGGCCAGGACCGGCTCGACCGCGCTGCGCACCCACGGCGCCAGGACGAAGATGCCCCACAGTCCCAGGATGACGCTCGGGATCGCCGCCAGCAGTTCGACGAGGAACGACAGCGCGAGCGCCGTTTGCGACGGCGCGATCTCGACGAGGTAGATGGCCACGCCAAGGCTGATGGGTACCGCGATGAGCAGCGCGAGCGCCGACGACGCGATCGTGCCGAAGACGAACGGCAGCGCCCCGAAGACATTGTGCACCGGGTCCCATCGCGACGTCCAGAGAAACGCGAGTCCGAACCGCCGGATCGACGGCATGGCAGCCCCGGCCAGCATGACGGCGATGCCCGCAACCAGCACGATCACGGCCAGGCCAAAAATGGTCAGCGTGACCCGGAAGACGGTGTCTCCCCGGTGGCCGCCCCGCGATCGGGATCGCGGCACGGCCGGGAGAGGCGGCGGTCCTCCCCTTCGGGCCGGCACGGCGTAGGACATGCCGGAATCCTTACGGCGCCGCGAGCAGCGCCTTGCCCTGGTACGTCACCTGCCGGACGAGCCCTTCGTCGATCTTGACGACCGGCGCGGGAGCCGCCGCGTACAGCAGCTGCGCGGCGTCCTTCTCCCCGTCGTGGATGGCCCACCAGAGGAACTGAACGAGCGCACGCCCCTTCACCTCGTCGGTTTGCTCCTGTGGGATCAAGAGATACGTAAATCCCGCGATCGGGTAATTCGTCGCCCCGGGCGCGTACGCGATCGACACGCGGACATCACTCTTGGCGACCATCTTCGCCGCGCCGCCCTGGGCAGCCAGGGTCGTCGCGGCCAGCGACGGCGCGACCCAGTGGCCGTCGCGGTTTTTCACGATCGCGTACGTGAGGTTGTTCTGCTTGACGTAGGCGAGTTCGACGTAGCCGATGGCGCCGGGTGTCTGTTTGACCGCGCCGGCGACCCCTTCGTTCCCCTTGCCGCCGATGCCCCCGGGCCACTCCACCGACGTCGCGTGGCCGACCTTGTTCGACCACTCAGGGCTGACCAGAGACAAGAAGGACGTGAAGTGGAAGGTCGTCCCGCTGCCGTCCGACCGGTGCACGACCGTAATCGGCATGTCCGGCAGTTTCATGCCCGGATTGTCCGCCGTGAGCTTGGGGTCGTTCCACTTGGTGATCTGGCCCATGTACAGCGCCACGATGTTCTGCGACGACAGGCGCAGTCCGGTCCCGACGTTCGGGATATTGTAGCTCATCGCGATCGCGCCCGCCACCGTCGGGATCAAGATGATCTTCCGGCCCATCTCACTGAGCTGCTGATCCGAGAGCGGCGCGTCCGAGGCCCCGAAGTCGACCGTGCGCTTCTTGACCTGCTCGATGCCGCCGCCGCTGCCGATGGATTGATAGTTGATCCGGACATCGGAATGCGCCCGGTTGAATTCCGCGAACCAGCGGGAATACAGCGGGAACGGAAACGTGGCCCCGGCCCCGTTCACCGTGACGACGCCGGCGCCTCGTGCCGGCTGCATCGCCGGATCGGCGACCACGACCACACCGCAGATCGCCGCGGCCGCAATCAGGGAACGCCAGAGTGGAGCCGTTTTCATCGAAACCCCCTTGGAAGTGCGCCTCAACGCGCCTTCAAGCGTAGCGTAGTGGTCATGCATTATTCCTCCGCGCCCGATTTCATTAAGAAGGCGTTAAGTCCGGGTTAAGGCTCCGCGGATTGCCCGGCCGGCGAGGAGCACTCGCCGGTTTGTGCCGCGGCGTCACATCGGTGAGAGCCGCCGCACGCCCCCCACCCCGCGCTCCCCGGGATCGTCGTAGGGCTCGACCAGGCGCTCGTATTCCTCGGCCCTCAGCGGGGACGAGATCATGAAATCCGCGGTCGCGCGATTGCAGGCGACGGGCCCGCCACGATCTTGGCGCCGATTTGCTGGTCGCCGCCGAGCGGGCCGCTGTGAAACTCGGCGGCCGAAAAGGCCGAGCGCCTGCTGGATCAACCGGCCCGTCGTCCGCGTGGCGCACAGTTCGTGCCGGGTCAGCAGGTCGCGGTTGTACCGCATCCACGCGATCAGATCGTCCTTCTTGTTATCGTGGGCGATCAGGGCGATCTTCTTGCGTTCTCCCATCCGAATCCGCGCGAATCCCGGCATCGTTCCGTCCTCGTCCATCTACGGGCCCATCACCCACACGAAGTACGACGCGGCGCCGAACACGAGCGCGATCACCAGCGCGATCACCAGCGCCGCCCGTACATCCTCCCACCACCGTGGCCCGTCCGGCATCATGTCGGGCAGCATCGCGCCCTCTCATTCGAACCCGTGTTTGAGGCGCCGGTCCGCTGCCCTGAGGATAGGGCGCGCATATTAACTCACCGTGATCGTTGTGTGTGGGGACGGCGAAAGAAACCCGGAAAGGAAAGCCGGCTAGAAGTTGCCCGCGTGGGGCCGGCTGAGCGCGCGCTCGAGCACCAAGTCGGCCAGCCGGTCGACGTCGGCCCGCCCCCGCACGTCGTACACCGCGACTCCGTCGGCCACGCCCCGGAGGACGAGGTGCTGCTCCGCCGGCGACCGCGGCGCGAGGTCGTACACGCCGGCGGTCTTGAGCAGCGGCTCGAGCGCCGCGGCGCGGTCGCCGGCCGGCAGCGTCCGCACGTTCCAACCCCGGTCCAGGGGACTCCAGCGCAGCAGGAAAACGGCCCGCAGGCGGCCGGAGAGACGCATGGTGCCGGGACCGTAGAGGGCCTCGACGTCGACGTCGTGCTTGCGCTCGATGGCCCAGAGCTCCTCCGGACGCATGGACCCATAGCGCGCGCGTTCCTCATCGGAGACGAGCGGCGTCAAACTCTGAATCCGGAGCAGCGTGCCGGGGTTCACCCGCGGCTTCTTCGGCACCCCGACCATCTCGACCGTGCCGTCGCCGGCCGCGCGCGCGAACAGCCGGTCGTTTGTCACGAGATGCTGATGGCGCTCGACCAGCGCCAGGGCGACGGTCGACTTGCCGAACCCGGACGCCGAGGCAAACGCCACCCCGTCGTACGCGCCAATGATCGCGGAGGCGTGGAGCATGATGTAGCCGCGCCGGAGCATCGACTTGGCGTACACGGTCATGATCAGATTGACGACTTGATTGAAGTTGCGGGTGAGGTCGCCGGCCACGTAGTGCTCGGGCTCCGCCACGTAAATCGCCACGCCGGTGCGGCGCTTGACGACGACGCGGACGCCGTCCCCGTCGTAGAAGGCTTCCTTCACGCCCTGCTCGCGCATCCGCCGCGGAACATCCCGCAGCCGGGCGGCGTCGTAGACCGGTTCGGCCAGGACGAGGTGCACGGCCGGGGCGTCGCGCGGCACGGCCGCCGTCAGGTACGGCGCAAAATAATCGCGCAGCCGGGCCGCGATCTGCGCCGCGCCGGCGTACAGGCCGATCGGCACGTCGCCGATCCGCAGGGCGAGCGCGTGGTCAGGCCGATAGGTGCGGCGAACCGACGCCAGCTCGTCCATGCTGCCTGCTCCTCATCAGGGCGTGCACCACGTACTCCGCGTACGCCTTGGCGGCGTCGATGCCCTGGGACCGCCAGAGACCGGCGAACCCGCCGAACGCACTCACTTCGTACACAAGATATCCGCCGGACGCCTCGACGAGATCGACGCCGGTGAACTCGAGGCCGAACACGCCGGCGGCCCGCACGGCCACCTGGCCCATCTCCGGTGTGACCGGGCACGGCGCGTAGCGGCCGCCCGCCGCGGTCGTCGTCAGCCATTTGCCGCCTTCGGCGACGCGATAGTATGCGCCGAGGACGCGTCCGTCCAAGACGACGACCCCGATGTCCCGCCCGGCGCCCGGCACGAACTCCTGGAGGTAGTACGGCATCCGCCAGTTCCGCCGCCAGCGCCGCAGCGCCAGCCGGCGGGGATGCTCACGGTCGAGCAGCAGCATGCCTCTGCCCTTGGAGGTGAACAGCGGCTTCACCACCACCCGCCCCCAGTCGCGAATCACCTGATCGGCCGCCCAGACGGACTCCGTGACCACGGTCCGCGGGATGGGCAGCCCGTTCTGCCCGAGCCGCTGGGTCATGCGATAGCGGTCGTTCACCTCGCCGATCGCCCGCGCCCGGCTGAACACCCGCACGCCCCGGTGCTCCAGCTGGTACAGCAGCTGCACGCGGCTCGGCGCGAGCGGGTCCGTCGTCGCGCCGAGCTTCTTCACCACCACGCCGTCCAGCGTGCCGAGGTCCACACCCTCGCACCACACGGCCCCGTCGCCGAGATCGACCGCGCACGCGGACGGATCGACCGTGATCGCATCCGCGCCGCACGCGGCGAGCGCGTCGCGAAGCCGCTCCGTCGACCACGCGCCGGGAACGCCGGCGACCGCGACGCGCAGCGCCGTTCGTCCCGCGTCAGACGGGATCATGCCGGATCCGTCACGCTCGAGAGCAATCCGAGCCCGCGGCGGAGGAGGCGCTCCGAATGCGCCGGGTCGGCCACGACCCGGCAGGACGTGATGCACGACCGGGCGAGACTGAGATGGAGACGCCGCTCGAACGCCGCGTCGCCGTGTTCCGCCCCAAACCGGCGGGCGAAGCCTTCCACCAGCTCGTTGATCGCCGCGACGTCGTCCGCGACCGGCCCGGCGATACCCGGCCGGCGTTCCATCGACAGCAGAAACACGCTGATGTCCTGGAGGTAATCCCCGAGCCGCGAGCGGTGCACGTCGATGAACTTCACCTGGCCCGTGCGTTCGTGGTAGAGGACGTTGTTGGCGTTGAAGTCCCCGTGCAGCCAGACCGAGACGGGCGGGGCGAGATCCGGCTCCAGCGCCTCGGCCCGCACGAGCAGTTCCTCGACGCGCGCCGTCTGCCCGCCCGCGACGCCCTGCTCGACGATCGGTTGGAACTCCGGGTGGAGCGCGAGCACTTCGGGCAGGCGCCGGCGGATCTGCTCCACGTAATCGATCCGCGGCCGCTCCACCACCGTGGTGTACGCCCATACGACGTGGACCGCGTCGAGCAGCCTGTGCGTCGCGGCCAGCTTCCCGTCCCGGGAGGCCGCCGACAGATAGAACTCCGAGAGCAGCGGACTGTCCACGAACTCGCGCAGCAGGGCTTCCCGGTCCTTGACTGTGACCGAGCCCAACACCCGGGGCGTGAGGTCTCCCGGGATGCGCGCCCAGGCTTCGAGCTTCCTCGCCTCCTCCTCGATCTTGCGGCGCGACCCTTCCTTGTAGATCGCCGGCGCGCCCTGCCGGCGTACCTGCGCGACGACCGCGCCGCTGATCCCGTCCCAGTAGGGATGAAACTCGAACTCGCCGGGCTGGGCCTCCGGCACCAGCCGGCCGAGCTGCTGGTACTGCGAGAATTTGAGACGGCGGCCGGTGGTCAAGAAGATCGCCTGCTCGCCGATGTTCAGCACGTAGTCGGCAACCTTTTCCAGATACTTCATGACGGCCAGGCAGTGCAGCAGGTACGGAACCTCGGACGGGTAGGCCTGCATCCGGCGGCGCGCCTCGCCGAGGTAGGCCACGTACCGGCCGTCGAATTCAGACTCCCGAAGACAGGCCTGGCAGGCCCGCTCCAGGTCGTGCTCGACCAGCGCGTCCATGACCTCGCGCACGGCCAGAGACGCGGCGACCTCCAATTCCGGAAAAGCGAAGTCCACCGGCCGGGCCTGATCCTGGATCACGAGGCGGACGCGCTTCGCGATGTGCGTCCCCGTATCCCCGATCCGCTCGAGATTCAGGGCGATCTTCACGGCGGCGCGCGCCAGACGGCGGTCCTCGGGGCTGAGGGTGCCGCCCGTCGCCAGGTCGAAACACCGCTCCTCGAGCGAGAGATTGAGGTTGTCGATCACGTCGTCGCGTTCGATGACCTCGTCGGCCAGCGACCGATCGAGGTCGTGAAAACAGCGCAGCGCCCGCTCAAGCTGGTCCGCCACGAGGCGGCCCATCTTGATCAGGTCGCTCCACACACCCGACAGGGGAGGCTGGCTCATCGCCGCCGGGGCGGCAGACACAGTCCGGGATTCCTCACCGCCGCCCCCCACCGCCGGCATGCTGTGATCGAGTCCGGTCAGGTGCTAGTCGTGGGACCGGTGCGCATTCCCGACCTCTTCGCGCGGATCGACCGTCACCTCGAGCGCCGCGACGGATTCCTCCTGGTTGGCCTTCCAGGAAATCTCCAGCCCGAGACTGCCCTTGGCTTTCTCCGGTTTGGACTCCGCGGCGATTTCCACCGTGACCATCGAGCCGGGCTCGAGACGAATCGACCGCCCGGCGGCCGTCAGGCCGATCACGCCGCGGCGGAGCCCGTCGGCGATCCGGCTCAAGTAGTCTGCCGCGTTTGCGGGCTCGAGCGTCGCCGTAAACTCGAACTTGCCGTTCTTAGCCATGGCGCGTGCCTCCTTGACGCGGCCGGTCCCGCATACGCGGGACGCGGCCGGATGCTGGCTACGGAGCCGTGGTGACGCTCAGCGGCACCCGCCAGCGCAATTCGATGTGCATCTCTCCCTTGCCGGAATCTTCATCCGCGCGGATCTCCACCGAAATCACCTGTCCGGGGTGGTACGCGTGACGCTTCCCGCTGTTACGGATCACGATCGCCCCGTGCATGAGACCCAGCGACAGCTGGTTCATCATCTCGGCGACGTCGGTGTTCGGCAGCTTCGCCGCCATCTTCAACGACTGGCTCATGGACAGCCTCCCCCGACATCCGGTATCCCCCCAAATCTCACGGTCGCCGTCCCGTGCCTACCGGGCGACGGCCACGGGATCCGCCTCGGACGCCGGCCGTCGATGCTCCGCGTATCCGGGGCGGGCCTGTCTCGCCTTGAGGATCCGCTTGTACGCCCCGCTGATCTGCACCGCGAGCGGGCCGTAATCCAGACACTCGACGCTGGCCAGACCCTCCCGAATGGCATGGGTCACTTTGGCCTGCGTGATCTCGCTGATGGGCAGTACCGTCGCCTTGATCCCGATCTGCGCCCAAAAATGGGCGTCGCTGCCGCCGACCACGGGGAGCCCAAGCCGCCGCGCCGCGTCGTACACCCGCTCGTCGCGCCGAAAATCCTTGCCGTTGGCCTCGATGGCGTCGAGCGCCGCGAGCGCGCGTCCCAGCGCGACGAGTTCCTTGCCGGGCCGGAAGATGTGGGCGCCGATCACGAACATTCCCACCTCCCGGACGACGGTCACGGCCTCCGACAGCGGGGGCCGGTATCCGCCGGTCGCCGGACGCGTCAGGCGCACGTTGAACCCGCGGAGCTGATCGAGCGTGCCGAGGAGAATGAGATCCGCGGGGCGCCCGTCGTTCATCAGGCTCAGTTCGGCTCCCGTGAGAATGCGGA
Organism: bacterium; assembly: GCA_035945995.1. Lineage (NCBI taxonomy): Bacteria > bacterium. The sequence continues at coordinate 10,113 of DASYZR010000172.1, read as the reverse complement.
ACCCCCCGCCGGCATGGTAGACGCCGTCCGCGTAGGCGAATGCTTGGCCGAGGGCCTCGTGGACCTCCCAGAAGCTGGCGGCGTGAAAATGTTCGACCAGCGCGATGCCGTCGAGCCCGACCCGTCGCGCCTGCGCGATCATCTGGTGCAGGGACCGCATCTCGAAGGAAAACAGCTTGGAGATCTTGGCGTGGGTGTGTAGGTCGATGCGTTTCACCGAGTCATCTCCTGCGAGTGTGCCGTATGTGTGCTGCATTGTCCCCCGCTGTGCTCCGTCAGTGCGCCGCGCGCCGATCCGGCGCGAACCATCGTGCCGCGGGCCCTGAAGCCGGGCCGCGGTACCTCCGCGCCGAGGGGAACGGTCCCGATGTACTGTGGCACCTCCGGTGGAGCCCTTGGAGCCCTAGCGAGACAGTACCCGACGCCGGTTACCGGGGCGCCATGGCCGCGCGAAGATACCGGGAAGAACAGGTTAAGGACTGGTGAACACCCGCTCGCCGTCTGTGCGCCGCGGGGGCCCGGCCGGCGGGGCCTCATTCGCGGGCCCGGGGCAGCAGCAGCGTGAAGCGGGTGCCACGCCCCTCCGCGCTCTGCACCTCGACCTCGCCGCCGTGGGACGTGGCGATGTGCTTCACGATGCTGAGGCCAAGGCCGGTCCCGCCGAGCGCGCGGGAACGCGAGCGGTCGGCCCGGTAGAACCGCTCGAAAACGCGGGGCAGGTGCTCGGGGGCGATCCCGACCCCCGTGTCCGCGACCGAGATCGCGACCATGTCGTCGCGCGCCTCGCCGGCCACCACAACCGTGCCGCCGTCCGGCGTGTACTTGATCGCGTTGTCGACGAGGTTCGCGACCGCCTGCGTGATGCGCGTGCGGTCGGCCCACGCGCGGGCCAAGCCGCGGTCCCCGTTGTTCCCACGGAGCGCGATGCGGCGGCGATCGGCCATCGGACGGAACTTCGCCACCACGTCCTCGATTACATCCCGGAGGGGCACCGCCTCCATCTCCATCTTGGCGCTGCCGCTCTCGATGGCCGACAGATCGAGGAGGTCGTTGACGATGAGCGTAAGCCGGTCGATCTCCGTGATGATCCGCTCGAAGAACCTCGGGCCGGCCGCGGGGTCCTGCGCCGCGCCGCCCGCCAGCGCCTCGGCCAGCGCCCGCACCGACGTGAGAGGTGTGCGGAGCTCGTGCGAGACGTTGGCGACGAATTCGCGGCGCACGATGTCGGTGCGGCGCTGATCGGTGACGTCCTGGGCCACGACGACGACGCCGAGAAAGTATCCCTGCGGTCCGGCCACCGGGTTCGCCTGCACGCGCAGCAGGCGGTGCTCGGGGTGGTGGAGTTCGATCTCCCGTGTGAGCGGCTGCCGCTCCCGCTCCGCCTGCCGGACGAGCGCGTCCAGCTCGAAATGGCGGAAGGCCTCGATCAACCGATGCCCGATGACGAGCGGTGCTGTGATGCCGAAGATCCGCTCGGCGGACGGGTTGACGAGCGTGAGCGTCCCCCGCCCGTCGAGCACCAGGAGCGCGTCGCTCATGTGCGCGAGCACGGATTCCAGGGTGGATTTCTGCAGATCGAGCGCGGCGATGGTATGACTGGTTTCCAACACCATCGCGTTGAACGCGGCGATGGCCTCGTGCACCTCGTCGAACGAGATGTCGCCGGAGACTTCCCGCGCCGGCCTGAGACGGCCCTCGACGCCCGACCACGCGGCCGCGGCGAGCTCGTGGAGCGGCCGGGCGAGCGCGGCCGTGAACCGTCCCGCGATGATCGCCGCGGCGACGAGCGCGACGAACAGCGTGCCGAGCAGCGGAACCGCGACGTCCGGGACCCGCCGCGGCCACCCGGTGGCGGCCAGCAGCGCCGCCGCGGCGACGACAAGCAGCGCCGCGTAGCCCGCCAACGCCGCCATCACCGCGCGGTAGAGCCGCATGTGTGGGTTACGCTCCCAGCTTGTAGCCGACTCCCCGAACCGTCTCGATGGTTGTCGCCGACCCAGCCTCGTGCAGCTTCTGCCGGAGCCACCGGACGTGCACGTCGACGGTGCGGTCGTCGCCGGTGAAGTCGTAGCCCCAGACGTGTTGGAGCAGCGCCGCCCGCGTCAGCACCCGCCCGGGGTTCGCAAGGAAGGCCCGCAGCAGATCGAATTGGCGGGGCGGCAGCGCCATGGGTTCCTCGCGGACGACGACCTCGTGGCGGGCCAGGTCCATGGTGATCTCGCCGACCTGCAGGACTTCCTCCTGCTCCCGGGCGCCGCGCGCCGCGGTCTGCGCGCGGCGCAGCGCCGCGCGCACGCGGGCCAGCACTTCGCGGAGGCTGAAGGGCTTCGTGATGTAATCGTCGGCGCCGAGATCGAGCCCCACGACGCGATCGGGCTCGTCGCCGCGCGCGGTCAACATGAGGATCGGAATCGCGGACTCCTGCCGCAGCACCCGGCAGACCTCGAATCCGCTCATCCCGGGCAGCATGATGTCGAGCAGAATCAAGTCCGGCGCCGCGTGTCGCGCGAGATCCAGCGCCTCGCCGCCTTCACCGGCTTCGAGGACGTCATAGCCCTCCTGCTCGAGCGCGTACCGGAGCGATTCGACGATCGCCCGCTCGTCGTCCACGACGAGAATCCTCGGCTTCTGCCCATGGTGTGAGCCGGAGTCATCCACTTTCCCCCGCGTCAGCATGCTCGACGTCCAGCATATCACGAACCGAGGCCGACCGTCACGCGACCGCGGCGCGGTTCTTTCAGCCATTCTTAACGCGTGCCCCGGCCGGCCGTTAACGCCCCGCTGCTACGGTGGCGGTGGCCAAAACGCGGCATACTCGCACAACGAACAAGGAGCGCAGCATGGACAACGTCTACTTCTTGACGATCATGGCCAACGAACGGCGGCAGGCCCTCCTCGAAGAAGTCGCGCGGCGGCGGGTGATCGAGGCGTGCGGGCGCCGCGTGCGCTCCGCAGGGCGCCCGAGCGGGCTCCTCGCGATCTTCGGGTTCGGCACGCCGCCCCCGCTGGAGGCGGAGCGCGTGCGGGACGAGACGCGGGCGGCGGCATGGTGGACGGCGCTCACACTCGGGCCGTACCTGTAACGCACACCCGCACCGTCTCGCGTGATCCGGGGAAGATGCCGCACACAAGTGTTCGGAAAATTTTCGCTCCGGCTGCGGGAGTCATTAACGGCGGCTTAACCTCCCGGCGGTACGCTCCCCACAGGCGGCCAGCCGCCGGGACGGGAGGGGGGATTCAGGCGGCGCCGGGGAGCGTATGTGGACGCCCGTTCCGCCTCGACAGGACGAGGCTCGCAAGCCCTGACGGCCGCGCCAAGTAGCGACCCCCGGCCGCCGGGTCAAGCGCGACACCCCGGTTTCCCAAGGGCGGGACGTGCTCCAGGTCCTCGGCTGCTGCATGTGTACGTCACGACGGCTCCGCGGTGCGCCGCGGAGCCGTTGCTCGTTTTTGTCGACGAGGCCGGCCGCATCCTCGACCGGATCCCGCTGGCCGCGATCAACGGCCGGTCTCGCGGTACGGCGCGCATCGCGCCCACCGGAACTGCCGAGACCGCACCGTCGGGGTTGACATTTCGCGGGATCATCTATGCGCTGTGGAACGCCCGGCGCCTGGGCTACCGCCGGCTCGCGCTGCACAGCGACGACCCGACCGCCGTCGCGCAACTCAACGGCGAGCGGCATGTCGATCCCGGCACCATCGGCCCCTACCTGGAGGCCCGGGCGCTCATGCACCTCTACCGCAGCGCGTCGATCGACGTCGGGGAGCTCGTGTTGTCGGGGCCGGCCCCGTCCGGCCCGGCGGGCACCGGCGCCACGAGGGCGTCCGCGGCGCGGCGGTACGCTTCGACCTGACCGGCCTCCACGCCGGCGGGCCATCCCAGCGCGCTTCCCATGAGCGCCGCGACGGCCGGCGCCACTCCGCGCCCCTGGTCCGGCAGAAGATACCCGAGACGCGTGCGGCGCAGGAGCACGTCCTCGACCGAGACCGCCATCTCGTCGCGCGCCGCGAGCACGGCTTCCGCCGCCACATGTGGATGGGCGGGGGCCAGCGGCGTGGCGAGCGCCGGGCGCGCTTCGACGAGGTCGAGGACGCCCGCGGCCCGCGTGCCGTACGCGTGCAGGAGATGCCGCAGCGTCCGGCCGGACAACCCGGCGCGCCGCGCCCGCGCGCGCAGCATAGAGATCGCGTCTGCGAACCCGGCGGCTCCGTCGAGGGCGAGATCGCGGGTCGGCGACCCTTCCGCCGCGGAGCGCCCGAGGATCCGGTTGACGGTTTCTTCCGCCATACGCCGGTACGTCGTGAGTTTCCCGCCGACGATGGTCACGAAGCCGGCCGGACCGGCGAAGATCTCGTGCCGGCGTGAGAGGCGGGCCGTGGCCCCGGCGGCCGCCGCGGTGACCAGGGGGCGCAGTCCGGCGTAGGCGCCGAGCACGTCGGCCGCGGTGAGCCGGACCGTGAGAAACCGGGCCGCGTGCTCCAGCAGGTACCTCGCGTCGGCGGCATCCGCCGCCGGCGCGTCCGGCGGACCGGCCCACTCCGTGTCCGTGGTCCCCACGAGCGCGGCGCCCTGCCACGGGACGACGAACGCGATCCGGCCGTCGTCCGTTTCGGGCAGCACCAGCGCGGCGCGCCCGAGCCGCAGCGGGGCCGCCCGCACCACGAGGTGCGCGCCCTTGGCGCGCCGCAACCGGAAGGCCGGCGGGCCTGCCAGGCGCGCCACCGCATCGGCCCAGACGCCGGTCGCGTTGACGGTCGTGCGCGCGGAGATCGCGAACGTCTCGCCGCTCGGCCGGTCGAGGACCTGGGCGCCGGCGATGCGGCCGCCGCGGTGGCAGAGGTCGGTCACCCGGGCGTAGTTGAGAGTCAGGGCGCCGCGGGAGCGGGCGGAGCGGAGCACCGCAATGACGAGCCGGGCGTCGTCGGTCGCCGCATCGTAATAGAGATGGGCGCTGCGCAGGCCGTCGGTGCGCATCGCCGGTGCGAGGCTCAGCGCGCCGTCGCGCGACAGCCTCCGGCGGGACCGCAGCGCGAGCCGGCCGGCCAGCACATCGTAGGCCCACAGGCCGGTGGACACGCCCATCGGCGCGGCGCGGCGCAAGAACCGGGGCAGCCCGATCCCGAGCGGCCGGCGCGTGTCGGCGTAGAGAGGAAGGACGAACGGCATCGGGCGCACGAGGTGGGGGGCGTTGCGAAGCAGCCGGTCCCGCTCCGCGAGGTCCTCGCGGACCTGACGAATGTCCCACAGCGGCAGGTAGCGCAGCCCGCCGTGCACCAGCTTGGTGGACCGGCTGCTCGTGCCGCCGGCGAAGTCGCCCTGCTCGACCAGCGCCACGGACAGGCCCCGCGCCGCGGCGTCGAGCGCGACGCCGGCGCCGGTGATCCCGCCGCCGATCACGAGCACGTCAAACGATCCGGACGCGAGGCGGGTGCGCAGGGCGCGCCGCGCGGGCTCTCCGGGGAGCGGCGGCGTGGCGTCCATGTCGTGCACTTGGCGCCGCCGCATGCCTGGTCCTGTCGCGACGCGCGGGAGGACCGGCATGACCCGCTTCGACCGGCGCAGAATAAGCGCCGCGATCGCCGCCGCCCGCTCCGGCATCATCAGCCCGACAGGGGGTGTCCCGATGTCGATTCGGAATCCGCTCGATCTTCCGCCGGACCTGCCCGTCCCCGCCGACGATGGCGCCTGCGATCATCTCGCCGGTATGTGGCTGCCGCCAATGGCGCTGGCGTCAACGGCGGGGCCCGCGGTGGACCTGTCGGCGCTCCCGGGCCGCACGGTCGTCTACTGCTACCCGCGCACCGGCCGGCCGGACCAGGAGGTTCCGCAGGGGTGGGACGAGATCCCGGGGGCGCGCGGGTGCACGCCGCAGTCGTGCGCGTTTCGCGACCGCCACGCCGGGTTCGCCGCGGTCGGCGTGTCCGTCTTCGGCCTCAGCACCCAGACGACGGAGTACCAGCGGGAAGCGGTGGCCCGCCTGGGGCTGCCGTTTGCGCTGCTGAGCGATCACGATCTCGCCTGGGCGCGCGCGCTGCGGCTGCCGACGTTCGAGTTCGCCTGGAGCTTCGGCGCTCAGCCGGCGGAGCTGATCAAACGCCTGACCCTGGTGCTGTGCGACGGCCGCGTCGAGAAGGTGTTCTATCCGGTCTTCCCGCCCGATGCGAACGCCGCGGAGGTGCAGGCGTGGCTTGCGCAGCACCCGGGCCCGGCGGACCCCCGCCCGAGCTAGGTTTGGCCGCTCTCGTACAACCAGCGCGCGACCAGCGCGTCGGTATCGCCGCCGAACGAGTCGCGTGAGCCTTCCGCGAGCACGGTTCCGGTGCGCATCACGTACACGTAGTCGGCGATCTCCAGCGCCCGCTTGATGTTCTGGTCGACCAGCAGCACGGCCTTGTCCCGGGCCGCGAGGTCCCTGATCAACCCGTAGATCTGCACCGCCACCCGCGGCTCGATGCCGGCGGTGGGCTCGTCGATGAGGAAGACGGCGGGATCGTGCATGAGGCTGCGCGCGATCTCCAGCTGACGCTGCTGGCCGCCGCTCAGCGTGCCGGCCGGCTGGCGCCGCTTCTCGGCGAGGATGGGGAACCGCTCCAGCGCGCGCTCCACGAGGGAGTCGACGCGCGCTCGATGGCGCTTGTACCGCCAGGCCCCCAGACGGAGGTTCCAGTCGACGGCGAGATGGGGAAAGATGCTCGGCCGCTGCGGCAAATACGCGATGCCCTGGTCGCCCATCTGGTGGGGCGCGAGCCCCTGGATCGAACGTCCGTCTAGGGTGATCTGGCCTTCCGTGGGCGGCAGAAATCCGAACAACACTTTGAGCAGCGTCGACTTCCCCGTGCCGTTTGGACCCAGGACGCACCGGACATGACCGCGCGGAGCCTCGACCGACACACCGCGCAGGATGCTGATCCCCGGCAGGTACCCCGCGACCAGATCGCGTGCGGCGAGACAGTGCGCCGTGGCGGCAGCCACCGGGACGGCCGGCCCGTCTGTCATTCCAGTCCCGAGTACGCGGCCAGCACGGTCTGGTCCGCGCGCACGGCGGCCGGCGGGCCGTCCGCGATCTTGCGCCCGCGCGCCATGACGACCAGCCGGCGCGCGACGCGAAGAATCGACTCCATGTCGTGATCGACGACGACGAACGTCCGGCCGGACTGGTGGAGCTCTTGAATCCGCTTGATCAATTCGTCCCGCAGGCGGGGATGGACCCCGGCGAACGGTTCGTCCAGGAACAGTACTGCGGGCTCCAGCATGAGCGCGCGCCCGAGTTCCAGGAGTTTCTGCTGGCCGCCGGAGAGGTTCTTCGCGTCGAGCCCTTCGAGATGAAGCAGGTTGAGAAACGTCAGGTATTTCCGCGCCTCGCGCGCCGCGGACTCCCGGGTGGACCCCGGCCGGGTCAGTCCCGGGACGAGCATGTTCTCGAGGACCGTCATGCGGCCGAACAACTGCGTAAGCTGAAAGGTTCGCGCCACGCCGCGCGCCGCGAACTCGTGCGCCGGACGCGACTTCATGCGCTGGCCGCGCACCTCGACGTGGCCGGACTCCGGACTCAGGTGCCCCGTCAGCACGTTGATGAGCGTCGTCTTGCCGGAGCCGTTCGGCCCGATCAGCCCGATCAGGTCGCCCGCCGCGACGGAGAGGTCGACGCCGTCGACCGCCGCGATCCCGCCGAAGTGCTTCGACAGCCCGACGCCGTCGATGAGCACGCCGTTTGCCGACGCCCGCGCATCCTGCCGGCCGACAGGCGCCCGGCCACCATGTAATCCGAGCGGGCTAGTCCCCGAAGGGGGGCCCTGAGTCATCCGGCAGACCCGCCCTGACCGACTTCGCCTGCGATGCCCTCGGGTGCAACCGTGGCCGCCGGCCGGCGCACTTCGCCGAGGCGCACGAACTGCAGCCACAGCGGTGTGAGGAGGCCGTTGCGCGCGAAGCGCATCGTCAGCAGCAGGACGACACCGAAGATCTCGAGCCGCCAGATGCCGAACGCGCGCAGATACTCCAGCAGAAACTCGACCCCGATCGCGCCGCCCACGGCGGTGGGTATGCGCTCCATGCCGCCGATCACCGTCATCACGACGATCAGCGCCATCCGGTCGAGGTCGCCCAGATCCGGCGTCAGGACGACGCTGTAATGGGCGAAGAAACTCCCCGCGAGGCCGGCGAAGCCGCTCGCGATGGCGAATGCCAGGATGCGGAGCCGGGCGACCGCCACGCCCGACGCCGCCGCGGCCTGTTCGTCCTCACGGATGGCTCTGAGGAACAGCCCCCATCGGGAGTGCACCAGAAGCCCCATGACCGCGAGCGACCCGACGAGGAGCCCGAAGATCGTGTAGAAGTACGGCAGCCGCGACGCGGTGGTGAACAACGGCACGGTGTGCAGACCGGTCATGCCGCGGGTGACCTGGTCTTCGGTCGAGACGACGATGCGGACGATCTCGGAGAACGCGAGCGTGAAGATGGCCAGGTACGGGCCGCTGAGACGCAGGCAGACCCATCCGATCCAGCCGCCGACGAGGCAGCAGGTGACGGCGCCCACGGCCATCCCGAGCGGCACGGGAATGCCGGACCACTGCACGAGCAGCGCCGAGGTGTAGCCGCCGACGGAGGCAAACGCCATGTGGCCGAGCGAGAACAGGCCGGCGTAGCCGGCGAGCAGGGACCAGCTCGCGGTCAGAATGGCGTAGAACATGGCGATGATGAGGATGTGCATCCAGTACGAGTTCAGCAGGTGCCCGTATCCGAGCAGCAGCGCTCCGGCGGCCAGCAGGGTGGCGGCGTGAAGTCCCCGCACGGCCCTATTCCATCCGCAGGTGGCGACGGCCGAAGATGCCGGTCGGCCGGAACATCAACACCACCATCAGGATAAAGACGCCGAAGGCGTTCGAGTAGGAGAGCGCGCGGGTCACGTCGGGCAGGAACGCCGTGAACAGGGCCTGTGCCTCGCCGAGCGTGATGCCGGCGATGACGCTGCCGGCCACGGAGCCCATGCCGCCGAGGATCACGATCACGTACGACTGGATGTTGGGCAGGACCCCCATGTCGGGCGAGAGCGAGAAGATCGGCCCGATGAGCGCGCCCGCGGCCGCGGCGAGCGCCGCCCCCACCGCATAGGCCAGCGTGTTGAAGCGGCGCGGGTTGATGCCGACAATCGACGCGGAGTCGCGTGACTGGCTGACGGCGTCGAGGGCCTGTCCCCAGATTGTGGCGTTCATGAAGTAGAGCAGCGCGAAGATCAGGAGCAGGCCGACGCCGCCGGCAACCAGCCGGTCGCTGGACACCACGAGCGCGCCGATCCGGTGCACGCCCGCCACGAACGACGGCGGCTTGAGCGGGAACACCCCGAAGACGATGATCGCCAGGTTGCGGAGGAGGAACGCCAGGCCGAACGTGACGATGATGCCGTACTCGTCCTTGCGCTCCGTCCGCTCGCTGTAGAGCGGCGTCAGCAGCAGGCGCTCCAGCACGACGCCGAGGCTGAAGACGGCCGCCATGGCGATGAACATGGCGGCGAACGGCGAGATGCCCGCGAGCGTGATCGCGTAGTATGCCGTGTAGCCGCCCAGCATGTAGAGATCGCCGTGCGCGAAGTTGACGATCTTCAGGATGGAAAAGATCAGCGTGACGCCGACGGCCACCAGCGCGTAGATGATGCCGATGACGAGGCCGTTGGTGGCCTGGATCAGGAAATAATCCATCGGTCCGCCGCGAAGACGCCGGGTCAAAAAACGGAGGAAGGCGCGTCCCGGCGCACGCCGCAGGTCCAGCGGTACGCCGTGACGGCCTTCCCCCGAACGGTCTCGCTATGCCGCCGCGCGCCGGATCACTGCGCCGGCTTCTTGTAGTTGTACGGCACGGTCGCGAGGCCCCGCGGCCAGATCACCGGGGCGTCCTCGGGCTTCTGTCCGACCTTGTCGTACTGAAGCAGGTAGAGCGGCGCGTCCACGTACTGGTGGTAGGCCCAGTCCGGGCTGTGGCTGGTCGAGAACGCGTAGGCGCCGCGCGTGCCGCTCCACTTCGACGTCTCAAGCGCGTGGATGATCGCCTTGGGATCGGTGCCGCCAGCGCGCTTGATCGCATCGACGACGATGTACGCCGCGTCGTAGGATTCCATC
>DASYZR010000171.1 GCA_035945995.1 bacterium | reverse complement strand
GGCGCGGGGTGGGGGGCGGCCGTGCGGCAGGGGCTGGCCTTCGGCTACGCGGCGTTCGTGCTGCTGCCGGTCGCCTACATGCTGCTCATCGCCTTGCACTCTTCGACCACGGTGGGGAGCGGCGGGATCCTTCCGTCGGAGTGGCACTGGCAAACCTTTACCGAGATGTGGGACACGGTCAACCTCGGCGTCTACACCAAGAACAGCTTCATCATCGCCGGGGTGACGGGCGCGGCCGCGGCCGTGCTGGCGCTCGGCGCCAGCTACGTCGTGGCGCGCTTTCGGTTCCCGCTGCGCGGCGCGTTTCGGACCTCGCTGCTGGCGACCCAGACCGTTCCGAGCGTCCTCCTGCTGCTGCCGCTCTTCGTGATCTACGTCGGACTCCAGCACGCGCTGCACGTCACGATCGTGGGCAGCTACTTCGGCGTCGTGCTCACCTATATGACGTTCGCGCTGCCGTTCTCGATCTGGATCCTCAGCGTCTACATCGCGAGCCTGCCGGTCGAGGTGGAGGAGCAGGCGCTCGTCGACGGCGCGACCCGCCTCGGGGTGCTGCGGTGGATCACGCTGCCGCTCAGTCTTCCGGGCCTCGTCGTCGCGTTCGTCTTCTCCTTCCTGCTGGCGTGGAACGACGTCCTCTTCGCGAGCGTGTTGACGTCGCCCGCGACGCGGACGCTCGGCATCGGGCTGCAGTACTATCTCGCGGAGAACTACTCGTTCCCGGCGTGGAACCAGCTCATGGGCGCCAGCCTCGTGAGCGCGGTGCCGGCGGTGTGCCTCTTCCTGCTCGTCCAGCGCTACATCGTGACCGGGCTGACGAGCGGGTCCCTCAAGGACTAGACGCGGCCGGATGGAGGGAGCGATGGAAGTTGCGATGCGGGGAGGACGCGATGGCTGACCCCGGCTGCGCGGGGCGGGACGGCCGCCGCGAACGCACGTACGGGTTTGCTATCGTGGGGGGCGGCGTCATCGCGCCGTTTCACGCCGGGAGCATCGCGGCGCTCCCCAACGCCAGGCTCCGGGCGGTCGTGGACGTCGTGCCCGACGTGGCGGAGCGGCGGGCCGCCGAGTGGGGCTGCGACGCCTACACGGACCTGCGCGCCGCCCTCGACCGGTCCGACATCGACATCGTCAGCGTCTGCGTCCCGAGCGGCCTCCACGCGGCGATCGGGACGCAGGTCGCCGCCGCGGGCAAGCACGTCGTCGTCGAGAAGCCGGTCGAGATCTCGCTCGAGGCCGCCGACCGGCTCATCGGCGCCTGCCGGCGGCACGGGGTGACGCTCACCGTCATCTCGCAGCACCGATTCGATCCCGGCGTCCGGCGCCTCCACGAGGCCGTGGCCGCGGGCCGTCTCGGCCGTCTTGTGCACGGCGACGCGATCATCAAGCGGTATCGCACGCAGGCGTACTACGACAGCGCGGGCTGGCGGGCGACCTGGGAACTGGACGGGGGCGGGGCCCTCATGAATCAGGGCGTCCACTACGTCGACCTCCTGCAGTGGCTTATGGGCCCGGTGACGCGCGTGGTCGCGCGGTGCGTAACGGCCGCCCATACGATCCCGGTCGAGGACGTGGCGGTGGCGCTGCTCACGTTTGCGGGAGGTGCCCTGGGCGTGATCGAGGCGAGCACCGCAACGTATCCCGGCTTTGCGGAGCGCCTCGAGATCACCGGCACCGGAGGGACCGTGGTGACCGAGGACGGAGAAATTCTCGTCTGGGCGCTTAAGGATGAGCAGGGGGAGACCGGACCCTACGGGGGAAAGATCCGTTACCAGGACGCGGGGCATTCGCCCGCGGCCGCGGCCCCGAACATCGCCGGCCATCGGGCGCAGCTCGCCGACCTGATCGACGCGATCGCGGCCGGCCGTGATCCCGCGATCAGCGGCGACGAGGCGCGCAGGCCGCTCGAAATTATCCTCGCGGTCTACGAATCAGCCCGCACCGGACGCGAGGTCACGCTGCCGCTTGCGTGATCCCGCCCATTTTTGAAGGGCGGCGCGATTGACGCCGGGGGAGATGCATACCCGATGCGTGAGACACGCGATCCCGCGTTCCCGCTGATCGCCGGAGGGAAGGTCCGGGCGCGCGGGGCCGCTCCGCCGAGGCACCCGGGCGGCCCTGGTTGGCGGCGCTTGCGCTGCCGCTCCTCGTGATCCAAAGAGCGCTCAGGTCTCTCTCCTGTGGTTCACCAAACCCGAGAACCTCGGCGCGCTCATCAATCGCACCCCGAGCCGCCTTTCGGTCTACCGCTCGGCGACGCCGGCCGAGGTCGACGCGGTGGTCGCCGTCGTCCGCGTCGCGGCGGGCGATGGAGCGCGTTAGCGCGTCAGGAACGGTCCGGGTGTGCCGGCGGGGATGACGCTCGAGACGATCATAAACGGCATCGTGATCGCCGGCGTCGCCGTGGTGTTCGCGGTGGTGGCGGGCGGCGCGTTCCTCACGCGGCGGCCGTCGGGGCGGCTGACCGGGACCGCCATGCCGTTCGAGGGCCTGTCCGGCTGGCGGCTGGCGGCCGTCACCGTGCTTGGGTGGCTGGGCCTGGCGGGACTCACCGCCTGGCTTTGGATTCCGATCCCGGTGCCGCTATCGAACACCGGCGGCTTGATCGCCCGCGCCGCCGGTCTGGTCGTGTTCCTATCCGGGGTGATCCTGGTCTTGTGGGGACGCGGCACGCTTGGGCCGCTGTGGACCGTCACCACGAGCAAGGGGGTCCGGCTGCATCGCGAGCACCGGCTGATCCGGCACGGGCCGTATGCGATCGTCCGGCACCCGATGTATCTTGGATTCTGGCTGCTCGTGGCGGGCACACTCGTGATCTATCGGAGGTGGGTGCTCGCGGCGTATTTGGCGGTCATCGTGATGCGGTTCGCCGGCCGGGCCCGCATGGAAGAGCGCGCGCTCGCCGAGGCATTCGGGCAGGACTGGACTGATTATGCCGGTCACGTGCCAATGGTGATCCCGTGGCGGCGCCGCCATCGGGGACTGTGGGTCTCTCGCTCACGCCCTCGTGCGTAAGCAAATGGCCACTAATCGCGGATTGGTGGCATGTTCACAACCAGAGGGAGCACCAATGTAACGGGTACCCTCACAGCCTGCGACGGCACTTATCTTTACTACTTGTGCGGCTTTTCCAGCGGGGTTTTCTACTTGAGCGTTAGCGATCGCGATCTGATTAGCGGGTTCCCGACCGCTTGAGGCGCAGGCTTCCCGCCCCGGCGACACCCACGTACCCCGCGAACAGGACGCCCGTTACCGCAAAGCTTGGTGGAACGTGGGGCACTGCGTAACTGATGGTCAACCCCGCCCACACCCCGAGCAGCGCGGTCCCCGCGCTCAACATCATGCCGAGGTAGGGGCGCGGGGTTAACCGTTGGGCGATCGCGGCTGGGGTGGCAAATACCCCCAGGATCAACAGCGCCCCCACCACCTGCACCGCTTCCGCCACGATCACGGCGACGAGCAGCAGGAACACCAGACTGATCGCGCGCACGCCGACCCCGTACGCCGCGGCCGCCGCGTCGTCCACGGACGCGAACAACAGTGGACGGCCGATCGCCAACAGCGCCGCCGTCGCGCCGGCCCCGATCGCCGCGCTCAGCCGAGCCTGGGCGGGGCCGACACCGAACACGCTGCCGAAGAGCACGGTTACCCCCGCGGCGCCGTTGGTCGAACCACTGCGGGTGGTGACGTACAGCGACAGGAAAAGCACGCCCAGTCCCAGCACCCAGGCAAAGAACGATCCGATCACCACGTCCCCGGCCCGGCTGCCCGCGGTCATGCGGCTCAGGAAGGCCGCCGCGAGCACGGTCAGCCCGAACGCCCCGGCGAGCTCGCTCACCCCGAGGACCAAGGCGGCGAGCGCCCCCGTGAAGGCGACGTGCCCCAGCGCGTCCGCGGCGAACACCTGGTTGCGGAGCACGAGGAAATAGCCGGCGAGCCCGCCGGCGAGCGCCATCGCAGAAGCGACCAGGAAGGCATTGCGCATGAAGTCGTGTCCGAGCATCTCGAGCAGCGGCGAGAAAGCGTTCACAGGGTACCTTACGCCGCCGCGTGCCTGCCGGCTCGGAGCACGCGAGCCGCTCGCGTCAGCAGGTAGAGCCCGAAACCGAAGGTCGTGACAAAGAATCCGATCGGGTAGTTGCTGAAATACGCGACCGTCATCGCCGCCCACACGATCGCCAGCCCGAAGATCACCGACAAGGTCACCGAGGTCCTGGGCCTCGCGGTGCATTGTTGCGCCGCCGCGGCCGGCATCACCAGCAGGGCAAAGACCAGGACCGCGCCGGTAATCAGCGTCACGGCCGCCACCGACAGGGCGAGCAGGACGAGAAACGCCGCCGTCAGCGCGCGCACGGGCACGCCGGCCGCGGCCGCGGCTTCCGGGTCGACGGTCAGGAACAGCAGGGGACGGTGCATCGCCCCCATTGCCATGAGGATGAGGACCGCGAGCACAATAAGGCCGATCACTTGGTTCTGGCTGATCCCGACGATATTGCCGAAGAGGATGGCATTGATCCCGTTGAGGAGCCCCTGATACAGGCTGGCGAAGAGGAACCCGAGCGCGAGGGCGAAGGCCTGAATGGAGCCGATCGCGGCGGACTCCCCGTAACGATCAGAGAACCGTCCCGGCCCCAGCGCGACGATTCCGAGCGCGGACCCCACGCACAGGACAATCAGCCCGACCAGCCGGGGCAGACTCAGCAGGGCGGCGCCGGCCGCGCCGGGGAAGCCCGCTTGAGACAGCGTGTGGGCGGCGAACGTCTCTCCCCGGAGCACCACGAAATAGCCGATCACGCCGGCCAACACCGCCACCGCCGTGCCCCCCACGAGGGCGTGGCGCATGAACGGGAACTGAAACAGCCCCCCGAGGAGGTCAGTGGCCGGCATGGTAAGAGACCGACTCGGGCGTTCCCACAACGACGAGCCGCCCATCGCGCGCGCGCATGACCTCGATCGGCACGCCGTAGAGGCGGGTGAGGGTTTCCGTGCTGATGATGGCCTCCGGCGGTCCGACTGCCGCGCCCCCCCCGGCGAGGTAGAGCACCCGGTCCAGATCACCCACGATCGGGTTGACGTCGTGAGCGACCATCATCACAGTTACCCCGTGATCCTGGCAGATCCGCCTCGCCAGGCCGGAGATCGCCTGCTGGTTGCGGAGGTCGAGGCTCTCGAGCGGTTCATCGAGCAACAACAACGCGGGGCGATGGACCAGCGCGCGGGCGATCAGCACCCGCTGCTGCTCGCCGCCCGAGAGCTCCCCGATCGGACGGTCCGCGTAGCCGCGTGCTCCAACGAGCTCCAGGGTTTCATCGAGGCGGCGTTCCTCGGCGCGCCGCCCCGACGACCAGCCCGCCTGCCATGGCAGCGGCACACCCCACCGGGCACCGTCCAGGCCGAGCTGGGCAACGTCGCGGGCACGGATGCGGAGCGATGGGTCGAACATGCGGCGCTGTGGGAGATAACCGACCCCACGGCCGGCGGCGGCGCGCCGGCCGGCAACCTCGAGCGAGCCCGCGGCGAGCGGAACGAGCCCGAGGATCACTTTCAGCAGCGTCGACTTGCCGCCGCCGTTCGGACCCAGAATCGCGACAAACTCCCCGGGATTGACCCGGAAGCTCACGTGGCTCCAGATCTCGCGGCCGCCCAGCCGCACCGACGCGTCGGTCATCTTGACAACCGGAGCGTCCGGCGCCGCCGCACCGGTCACGGACGGCTCGACCGCGGCCTGCACGCGTGTTCGCGGCATTGTGCTCAGCGATGCGCCCCGGCGAGCGCGGCGGCGAGCCGCTGCAGTTGCTGCGACTGCCAAGCCTGGAAGCTGAGGTTGGCGGGGTCGAGGGTTTCGGTGATCGTGCTCACGGCAATTCCGCGTCCCTTCGCTTTCTCGACGAGCGCCTGCACGTCGGGAGTCGCGTTCTGAGTGTTGAAGACGAGGACTTTGATCTGTTTCGTCTCGATCTGCCGGTCGAGCGCGGCTTTATCGGCCGCCGCCGGCTCGGTTCCCTCGCTGATCGCATTCATGAAGCCCGGCGGCGTGAGGATCTTGAGGCCGAGGTCCTGCCCCAGGGACACGAAGATGCTCTCGGTTGACCCCACCGCCGTCCCGGCATACGTCTGTCTGATTTGGGCGCGGAGCGCGTCGTACTGCCGCAGTCCCTGCGTCAGATACGCCGAGTGCTGGCGGCCGAAGTACGCGGCGTCGGCGGGATCGAGTTGCTTGAGGTCGGAGGTGATCTGATCGATCACCCGCCGCACGAACGCCGGATTGTACCAGAGATGCGGGTTGGCCCCCTCCTTGACGCCGACCAACTTGCCAACGTCGAGCACCCGGCGACCACCAACGGGGTTCGCGTTGAGAAGCTTCTGCGCCCAAGCGTCGTACCCGGCTCCGTTCACGATTACGTACTGCGCGCGCGCCAGCGTCTTACCGTCGCTCGGCGTGGGTTCGTAGTCGTGCGGGTCGGTTGCGGGGTTCGTGATGATGCTCCGGGTCTGCGCGCAGCCGCCGGCCAGCTGCGCGGCCACGCTGCCCCAAAAGTTCTCCGCCGCCACGACCCGGAGCGTCGTGGACGCGCCGGACGCGCTCGGTCCGCGACCGGGCCCGGCGCCGGTGATCACGACCACGAGGGTGAACACGCAGAGGAGCAGCACTCGCGATCCCAACGCCACTACCTTAAGAACGCCCTACGACCAAGCATGCGTTACCTCCACAGGACGCGGTTCCACCGGATCCGCGCCGATTTGATCACGTGATCTTTCAGCCCGCCTGGCATTCACGGCACACCCCCAAGAGATCGAGTCGATGGCCCTGCACGAGGAAGCCGGTGCCCCGCAGCCGCTTCCCGGCGAGGGAGTCCAGGAGACACCGGTCCGTCGCTTCGATCGCCCCGCAGCGCTGGCAGATCGTGTGGTCGTGATGGCGGTCCGCCAGTCCGAAGAGGGCGGCGCCGCGAATGTCGACCTGCTCGACGAGCCCCGCGTCCCGCATGCGTTCGAGGATGCGATAGGCCGTGACGAGGCCGAGTCCGGCCGTTCGCCGCTGCGCGCGCTGCCAGACACTCTGACAGGTGGCGAGATGGCGTCCGGTGGCCAGCGTTTCGAGGACGGCGACGCGCTGCGGCGTCACGCGGAGTCCGGCGCGGCGGAGGAGGCCGTTGAGACGATCGCGGGACAACCCTGCACCTCCGTTCGGATCGTCAGTGCGCTTCCGCTATCAATTTGCTTATAAAAATGATTGTCGTTTACACAACACACCATAGCGAAGCGGGCGATCCGGTGTCAAACGGGGATGCAACTGTAGGTTCACAAGATATCGTTCAGTAGCACCCCCTCGAAAATAGGGGATTTCGAGAGGTCGCCAGGGATACTTTTCAATCGTTTTCTCAAGATAGATACGATGCAAGCGCGTGTCCACACACGAATGGCGAGTAAGAAAATCGTGCCGGGAGGCCACGTCCGCTTTGTCTTTAGAACCTATCCCAAAACCCATGGGAAGGTGGTATACTCGGCATGATCAGTGATCGTACCTTCATTGCAGCAGAGGTCGACGCCTATGACGACGCGGCATCGGTCGAAGCGACGGTTACGAACGATCTGGCGCATCCCCGACGATCTCTGGGCCCAACTCAAGCCGCTCCTGCCGCCCGAAAAGTCACCCGGGACCAATGGGCGTCCGGTGGTCCCCTTCCGCCAAGTCATGGACGGCATCCTGTACGTGCTTCGCACGGGCTGCCAGTGGAAGGCGTTGCCCCGGGAGTATGGGTCCGGCTCCACGTGCCACCGCCGCTTCCAGGCGTGGGTCGAGGCCGGCATCTTCGAGCGGCTGTGGGCCAAGCTGCTGACCCGGTACGACGAGCTCCGAGGTATCCAGTGGCGCTGGCAATCGCTCGACAGCGCCATGGTCAAGGCGCCCTTGGGGGGGCGCAAACAGGCCCCAACCCGACGGATCGCGGCAAGCTCGGCACGAAGCGGCACACCCTGACCGATCAACGCGGCACCCCGCTGGCCGTCGTCGTGACCGGTGCCAACTGCCACGACATGAAGGCGGCAACCACCACGTTGGACAGCGTCGCCGTCCGGCGCCCCCGACCGACGCTTGAGGAACCCCAGCACCTGTGTCTGGACAAAGGGTACGACTATCCGGAGATCGAGGCGGCGGTCCGGAAGCGGCAATATACGCCCCACCTCCGCCATCGTGGCGAATGCCCTCCGCGCCGTCGGCGGCATCCAGCACGCCGCTGGGTCGTTGAACGCACCGGTGCGTGGCACAACCGGTTTCGGAAACTTCTTATCCGCTTCGAGAAGCGGATGGAGAACTATCGCGGGCTGGTGCATTTCGCATGTGCCCTCATCGTCTACCGACTGACGGTCCTGTGATGGGTTCCAAAGAAATTTGGATGCCAACAAGGTATTGACATTTTAGTAAATGGCGTTTATATTATTCTTAGTAAATGCTATTTACTACAAGGGGGAACCCGCATGGCACAGCAGACTATCGACCTCCACGTCAATCCTTCTGACGAGACCATCCGTCTCGGGCCGCTTGTGGTGCGCTTCTTGGTCACCGGAGAGAATTCGAGTGGCAGCGTCGCGGCGTTTGAGCTCATCGTCCCGGGCGCGCAGCGCTTGGCGGCTCCGGCGCATAGCCACGACCGTTACGAAGAGACGATCTACGGCATCGACGGAGTGTTGACGTGGACCGTCGATAGAAAACACATCGATGTCGGGCCGGGGCAGGCACTGTGTATTCCGCGCGGCGCCATTCATCGGTTCGATAACAACGGCAGCCAGGACGTGAGGGCGCTCTGCGTGATCACGCCAGCCGCCCTAGGTCCGCAGTATTTCCGCGAGTTTGCCGAGGTGATTTCCGCGGCGGCCGGTGGTCCGCCAGACCGGGCAAAGATGGCGGAAATCATGCGCCGCCACGGCCTCACGCCGGCTCCGCCCCAGGCGTAGCGCCTAAGCTCGCGCCTGTCGATTTCGACGGCTTTCATTCGTTGTGGGAATGTGAAAAAGGGAGGGATCAAAGATGGCTGTGACGATGGATCTGCGCATGCCCAGCGAGGCCGGGCAGTTATACGATCCGCTCAACCGGGAGCTAGGCGTGGGCAAAGACAAACTCCCTGAAGGCTTGATTCACCACTTCGCGACGAGGACCAAGGATGGTTTCAACATCTTCGAGGTGTGGGACTCACAGGAAGCGTTCGATCGGTTCGCAAACGATCGCTTGCTACCCGCGCTGAAGAAGCTCGTGGGCGAGCAAGCTCCGCAAATCCAGCCGATGTTCGGCCAGCTCCACAACGAGTTACATCGTTGATCGCAGCCGATGAAGGCATGGGTGCGGGTCCCCAACCGACACGCGAGGCTCTGCACGTGCAACGCGCCGCGCGCGGGCGCACGGCCAATCCTGGTCACGACAGCGAGCCCATCTCATTTCAAGAATGCGGCGTAAACACGATCGGCGCCTGTAGAGGCCCGAGCGCAGACGGTGCAGGCACACGTACGCAGCGCTGCGGGTCGTCCCAAACGCGGACGCGCGCGCCCAGGCGGTCGGCGGACCCTCGTCGTCAACATTCCGATCGCTGTCGTTCGGCCCCGCCGTCGTCGAGCCTGACAAGCTCACCGGTCGAAACTAGAGATATGCTCATCGGCGCATTGCTGCGTGTACCGGCGCAAGCGATCCAGCGCCGTCTCATCAAGGGGTTGAACGCAGCCGGTTTTGAGGAGCTACGCGTACCGCATATGGCGGTGCTGCAATATCCGGGCCCGGATGGGGTTCGCCCAGGCATTCTCGCCGAGCGCGCGGGCATGAGCAAGCAGGCCATGAACCAGCTACTCCGAAGCCTCGAAGGCCTGGGCTATATCGTCCGGGCCGACGCACCCGACGAGGGCCGCGCGCGAATTATCCGCTTTACCAAACGCGGCCGCGCCGCATATTCAAGAATCAACGACATACTCCGCGACATCGAGCGCGAATGGAGCGCTGAACTTGGGACAGAGCGTTTCGCCCAGCTCAAAGAGCTGCTATTCCGCGTCTGGGAGAGCCGGTTGACCCGCTAGCGGGCGGGAATGACACATCAGAGTGAATAGCACCTTACCAAAGGCTTTTGGGATAGGTTCTTAGTAACGAACCGGTGGAGCGGCTGGCACTACTGGGTCCCCGAGTCCGCCGGGCCCTTGCGACTGCTCCCAGGTGAGCCCGGTGCCGCGCCTGCGCCGGTGTCCGTAGAGATGGTGGTGCCGATGAGCGCTCTCGGCGCAGCCGGTGGAGCCGTCGTGTTCGCCATCCTCTGTCGGTTCGTACGACGCGCAGGTGCCCGTGTTCCAAATCGTCGGTGCTCGTTGCTACGGTAGACGATCCCCGGACCCTTCGGGCCGGCGACCTGTGTCCCGGCGTGGCGAGGAGGGGAACGCCTGTGGCGGCAGTAACGAGTACCGGTCGCTTCGGCCGGAGACGCGGGAGGTGCCTAGTGACCGCCTTGGGGGTCGTCGCGGAATATTTCTCAGCCTGGAACCGTCACGAGGCGAGCGGCATCGCCGCAATGTTCGCGGAGGATGGCGCGTACAGTGATCCAAACACCGTTCGTCCGTTGACGAGTGCCGCGATCGGTGAGTACCACACATGAAGATCGGATTTGTCGTCCTGCTGAGCGTCCGGCCGGAGTTGGGGCGTCCCCACCGGTACGCCGAAGTGCGTGAGATGGCGATCGAGGCGGAAGCCGCGGGCTTCGATTCCATCTGGCTCTACGATCATCTGCTGTACCGTTCGCCCGGGCAGCCCACGCGCGGGATCTGGGAATGCTGGACCGTGCTCTCGGCCCTCGCCGACGCAACCAAGACCGTCGAGTTGGGGACGCTCGTGCTCTGCAATCAGTTCAGGAACCCCGCCGTGCTGGCCAAGATGGCCACCACCGTGGACGAAGTCAGCAACGGCCGGTTCATCCTCGGCATTGGCGCGGGGTGGAACGAACCTGAATTCCAAGCTTTCGGCATGCCGTTTGACCATCGCGTGGGACGGCTGGAAGAGGCACTGCAGATCATCGCGCCGCTCATTCGGACCGGCCGCGTGGATTTTGCCGGTACGTATTACCAGGCGCGCGACTGTGAAATTACCCCGCGGGGGCCGCGGGCGGAGGGGCCGCCGCTCCTGGTCGCAGGTTCCGGCCCACGCATGCTGCGGCTTGTGGCCCAGCACGCGGACCTGTGGAATCCGTCGGGGTATCTCAGCGCGTCGGGGGACTTTGCCGGGCACCGCGCCAAGTTTCGGGACGCGTGCGAGGCCGCCGGGCGCGACCTGTCGACGGTCGGCCTAACTGCCATGGTGGCGCTGAGTTATCCTGACCTCGGCGCCGCGCCGACCTCGTCGTCGATCCCGGCCTACCTGTCGGGCTCCAGCGATGACATCGCCGCCGCCCTGCACGACTTTGAGCGTCTGGGAGTCTCGCAACTCATGTTTCACTGCGCGCCGTACACCAAGGACGCGCTAGGACGGCTGGCAGAGGCGGCCCGAGTCTACCGTAGGCAGCGCGCGCACACCTAATCTTAATTCAGGATGGGCAGCCCCGCGCCCGGAGTACCCCTTTAGTTAGACGTTATAAGACCCGTTATGTGATGTAGACGGCTATTATCCCTTCGACGGCAGAGGCCGTCCAAGGAGCCAAGAATCACGCCGTTGGAGACCCTCCGTGGACGGACGCCGAGACGCCAATTTGGGCGTTGGTTTGTGGCCTGTCTTCCCTATCGGAGCGGCGCGAGCGGTGGATTGTGGCGGTTGAAGCGTACATTGACGACAGCGGGAGCAGCGCGCGGGATATCACGTTCGCGCTCGCGGGGTTCGTTGCGAATGTCGAAGCCTGGGCGTTGTTCTCGAAGGCATGGCAGACTGTACTTGATGGCCCCCCGAAACTTGATTACTTTAAGATGCACGAAGCGTTTCGTCGGAGCGGCCAGTTTTCGGGATGGACCGAAGATGCGATCCAACGTCGTCTCATGCAGCTTGTGGACCTTATCCGAAGCGGCGGTCTTATCCGGGTGCATTGTACGATGCACCGAGCCGACTACAACGCTACGATCAAGGGGAAAGCCGACTCGCGCATTGATGACCCGTATTTTCCGTGCTTCTATCAGGTTTTGGTGGCCGTCATCAAGTTTCAGATACAGAACCAATGGACCCAGAAGATTGATTTTGTTTTCGATGAACACGGCGGCGTCGGCCACCGGACTGTTCTATGGTATGACGCATTCAAGAAAGCCTACCCGAAGGAATCCAGAACGTATCTGAGCGGTCCACCGATCTTCCGCGATGACAAGAAATTCCTTCCGCTTCAGGCCGCCGATCTGTACGCGGGACAAATCAAAGAATTTACACGGCTTAATCGTGTCGTTATGTCTCCT